>JBJEIV010000236.1:0-11355 GCA_051877395.1 Candidatus Ornithomonoglobus sp. | reverse complement strand
CCGCTCTGCCTTCCGCTCTGCCTTCCGCTCTGCCTTCCGCTCTGCCTTCCGCTCTGCCTTCTGCAAGACCTTTCTCTCTGCCTTCCGCAAGGCCTTTCTCTCTGCCTTCCGCAAGGCCTTGTTTCATGCCTTCCGCAAGACCGAGCTTCTTTGCATATTCAAGAGCCTGCGCCTCATCGTGCATTGCCTTCTCACGGCTGTAGGCAAGATTGCGCAGTCTGGCATCCTCGCTGTAATTGCGTATTACCCGCACTCCCTTCTGAATCGCAGGATTTTCTGTATGAGCCAACATTTCCAATTCACCGTCACTTTCCGCATTGAGCAGCTGCAGCCATGTTTTCTGCATATTTTCAGCATCAGGCTGCTTTCCTATCTTCGTCAGTTCAAAAAAATGTATCTTACACTTGTCGGTTAATATGAGATTATTCTTAATATCCGCCATTGTAAATTCCGAATGATAATCCTCTATATCAAACAAATTAAAGTTAACGATCGCTATTGTTATCGTTTCCCTGATATCCGTATATGACTCATTCTTTTTTAGCTGATTTCCGTAGCTGTGCGCCCAATAATACAATATTCTTTCCTTGAAGCTGCCGTGATTATACAGCTGAAGCTCCAGATTTACCAGTTTGTCATTTACCGTGAGCTTTAAATCAAGTCTTGTGAATTTGCCGTCTATCTCTTCCGGAGAAATTTCCGGATTCTCTATAACAAGCTGTTTTATATCCTCGTCGGGAATACCCAAAAGCGCCGATATAAGAGCTCTCAGCAAATCCTCATTATTCTTGTCTGTAAACATTGTTTTAAATACAATGTCGGTTTTAGCCTTTACTATTTCCACCGGAATCACCTCTTTATCTCTTCTTTAGTTAAATTATAGCATATTTTTTTGATTTTGTCTACTGTTTTATCATATGCTTTTCCGTATCTTTTGCAAAATAAAATAATCATAAATTATTTCGTGTAAAATGTACATAGTATATTGCTATTTGCAGCATAATGTGTTATAATAAAAGGAACATAATATGGAGGTGTTCATTTTGGCTGTAACTACTAATTTAAATATTCGTACCGATAAAGATATTAAGGATGCTGCAGAGCAGATTTTTAATGAGTTAGGAATTAATATGACGACTGCGGTAAATATGTTTTTGCGTCAGACAATCAGAAGTAATGGCATACCTTTTGATTTGAAGCTTGACACACCAAATTCCGTAACTATTGCCGCTATTGAAGAGGGCAGAAGATTAGCAATGGATACGAGTGTTAAGGGATATAATAATATGGATGATTTGAAAGCTGCATTGGAATCGTGAAATATGAAGTAAAGTTTACCAACCAATTTAAGAAAGATTTAAAGCTCGCAAAAAGCAAGGAAAAGATCTTAATAAACTGTATGCCGTTATCAATATGCTTGCAAATGGTGAAATATTAGAACAAAAATTCCACGACCATGACTTAACAGGAAATTATAAAGGGTGCAGAGAATGTCATATAGATCCCGATTGGTTATTAGTATATGAGGTAATTAATGAGGTACTTGTATTAATGCTTTATCGTCTCGGAAGTCATTCAAATTTATTTTAACCTCTGTTTTTGGTCTGTATGCTTTTCACAAAGTTTTTTGTAGTCCATGCGATGAAGAAAGCTTAGCGAAAAGAGGCATTAACCGCATGCATTAAGTATTATACGAAGCACTTAATGCATGCGGTACAGATATAGTTTTCTGTATCTTCTGCAAAATAATTTTTATCAAATTCAGATTTAAGGTTTACAAATCACTTAAATTATGGTATTATATAAAAGCAACGTATTTAAAAGAATAAACTAAAGATCTCAGGTCCACAATATGTTAAAAACGTGGGCTTTGGTTTGTCATACCTGGATCTATTGGTTTATTTTGAATGCGTTGCAACATTCAACCAAGTCTGCGTTTTATTGCGCGGCTTTATTCCGGTTGGAGGTTGCCGCGCATTTTTAATTTCAAAACATTCCGCAACAGGAGGACAATATAATGGATTCGGAAAATGAGCTTTTCGCCCGCAGGATTGCCGATTCTCTCATATCAGCGCTTTACGATATGAATTTTGAGGACGCAGCTGAGCAGGCAGCAGCACAGGCAGCAGCAATACTTAAAGAAATACAGGCAACGATTAAAAACGACAGTCTTTCCGACTTTGATGTGATAGAAGAAATTATATGTATTTTTGAAAAGCACGGGCTTGACGCAGGAAACAGACATGATTTTTAAACGCGCTTAGGCTCCCCTTTTAAGGGGAGCCGAATGCTTAATCTATCATATTAACTACATTATCAAACGACAGCTCCCCGCTGAAAAGGAACTCGTCATATATAGCGTCAATATTATCCTCGTCATGCTCTACTTCAATCGAATACATTCTTGCGCATTCCGCTAAATCGCCTATCGCATTTTCAAGAGCGATAATTGTCATGGTACTGAGAACGGCAAGCTTCATTTTGTCAAGCGCCTCGCAGTCAAAGGCGCCTTTCAGAAAATATCGGTATACAAAATAAACCGCAAGCTGCTCGCCCTTTATCGGATCAACCTTATGGCGCGGCTTATCCTTCTCATACTCCGCCGCGCATGAAAGCATATCCCTCCATGACGGATAAAGGTTTTCAAGCCCGCTTATAAGCTCAATAAAATATCCAAGATTTTCGTGTTCATTAAAGCAGTCCCGCGGCTCGTATTCAAAAGGCTCATAATTATTTTCATTAATTCTGTCCTGAAGCTCGCAGGCGTAATCAAGAGCAAGCCGCATACGCTTGAATATATCCGTGTCACGGTTCTGCAATATCTCAAATATTTTCTCCCGCGCATTATAAATAAGTCCGAATATCGGGTGCGAACACTCCCCGCTTGTTCCGGTAAGCTTAACCTTGTCCGTATTATCCAGAATTATTTCAGCCGCAGCCTCGCAGGAAAGCGAAATTCCGCGCTCGGAATAGTCCTCCCAGAACTCGGTAAACCTCGGATATTCATCGCAGACCACGCACAGCTCATGACCGTCCAGAGCCATTTCACACCAGCCGTCGGGACTTAACAGAGGACAGTGTCCGTCCCTGTGTATAAACACATTTTCATCATTGATTGACGCTCTTACACGGTCGCCGAGCTCACCCTCAATTTTGTTAAACCGTTCGAGCGCGTCCTCGTCAACCTCAATCTCCCAGCCGCCGCGGCAGCAGTTATGAACACATTTTCCGCCTATGCACTTGAACTTATCGTAATAATCAGGAGTTACCATGCGACCTCACCCTTTCAAGCATATTTACGGCATAATCCCTTGTTATGGGATCATAGGCATACGGCGCTATTTCCGCAAGCGGCGCGAGAACAAATTCACGCTTTGCCATTTCAGGATGCGGTATTGTCAGAGTGTCGTCATGCAGTACCGTATCATCATAAAGCAGTATATCCAAATCAAGCGTGCGGGGACCCCAGTGAATTTTGCGCTCTCTGCCCGCCTTGTTTTCTATCTCATGCAGAAGGTCAAGCAGAGCGTGGGGCGATAATATGGTTTCAAGCTCAATACAGCCGTTTAAGAAATCGTCCTGCTCCACTCCGCCGTAGGGCTTTGTAACAATATAATCAGAAACCTTTTTAACCGTGCAGTATTTATTTTCCTTTAAGGAATTAACGGCAAGATCCAGATATGCTTTTTTGTCACCCATGTTTGAGCCTATGCCGATATATGCCGTACTTCTTTTGCGGCAAATATTCACCGCCACCCTGTCAAGCGGCAGACCTATTGGCGCCCACGGCTTTTTAAGAGTTACCTCTACCATATTAAGCATAGGGTATCTTACAAGCAGCGCGTTTGCGATATTTTCAGCCGCCGCCTCAATTAATTTACATCGGTTAGTCCTGGTAAATTCGGTCACATACGCGCAGACCTCAGCATAATTTACAGCCCTGCTGATATCATCCGACCTTGCCGCCTCACTCATATTTGCATACAGCTTTAAGGAAATGACAAACTTCTGTCCCATTGTCTTTTCCTCAGGCAATACGCCGTGATTTGCAAATATTATAAGATCCCTTATTTCGATACAATCATTCTGCATCATTTTTAACCTCTTCCTCAGATACGCTTTCCCGCAATATCTGATTTTTAAGAAGCTTTTCTATTGCATCCTCAGCTCTTGCAAGTCTGAGATTATACTGCTCAAACTCGTCCATCACGCGGTTATGGACATCCTTCAGCTCACGAACTGCCTCCTTTGTAGCCTTGTGCGTATTGCTTATTGTCAGTATTGAAGGATTTGTAACCCTGTCAAGCGTGCCGCGCATTGCGTTTACAGCCTCCGCCGCGCCGGTTGTTGACGCTGCCAGCTCTCCGGTTTTCTTATATACCGTGTCATTAAGTCCTGCAAGCGCTTCCTCTACAGTCTCAAGTCTGCCGCTTATATCCGCTGTCCTTTCCTCCATACTTGATACCGTTGTCTCCAGCGTACCCACACGATTTGCAAGCGTCTGCATTACGACACGGCTGTCCTTTAACTGATTAAGCGTTTTCTGTATATTTTCATAAATAAGAACCAATAATTCGTTATCTGATGTCATAATATCCTTCCTCCCATTGTGATATAACTCAGTATATCACATTTAACATAATAATTCAATATTCGAAAAAAATTTATATGCAAATAACGGGGGTCTTAACAGTATTTACGTCCTTGTCAACAAAAACTGTTGTCGGAAAACCTGTTATACTATCCGTACCCACCGTACTGTTAAGCTCCTCCGTTACCGTATTGCCGTTTGTATCTATATAGCATACATTAAGTACTTCGTAGTTTAATAATACTTAATGCATGCGGTTAATGCCTTTATGCAAAAATGCTATCAGTTATTGTTTCCCACAGAGTCTGAGCTGACCTTAAACTCAAAATAAGTATCGGGATAAGGCTCGTCCTTCAAGGTAAAATGCCACCATTCGGTATCCAGCGGCTTAAAGCCGTGACGCATCATGGCTTCTCTCAATATATTCCGGTTGGCAATCTGTTCCTCGGTAAGTGTGTCGGTGTAATCGGGGTGTGACAGCTCACCAAAATAATCAAAGGTTCCGCCCATATCAGCCTCTTTCCCTGTTTTCATATCAAACAGCGTCAAATCTACCGTACTGCCGCGGCTGTGTCCCGACTTTGCGTCAATATATCCCTGCTCGAAAAGAAGTGTTTTGTCAACCTCAGGATAGAAATACGGCTTCATTTCCTCTGCGTCCAGATCCTCTGCCCAGCGTACAAAATGGTCAACCGCCATCTGCGGACGGTATGCGTCGTAGATTTTAAGCCTGTAGCCCTGTGCCATTACATCGTCGCTGACCTCTTTAAGAGCCGCTGCAGCTTCTTTGGTGATTAACGCGCACGGTTCTTCATACCCGTCAATTCTCTCTCCTACAAAGTTGTAGGTAGAATAATAGCGTATTTCCTGAATAACATCCGGCACAGCCTCTGCCAGAAGGACAAATCCTTCCGAGCCGTCTGATTGCGCTTTGTTTGCTGCTTTGTCTGCCGGTGCTGTGCAGCCTGATACAACCAGCATAAATACTACCATCACACAGCTTATAAAACTTTTCAATTCTTTTTTCATTGCAATTCTCCTTCATTCAAACATATTTCCGTGCTTATTCTGATACATCATCTCATCTGCTTCCTCAATAACTGCTTGTATATCCGTTTTCTTTTCATCGTAATACGCATACTCTACGGACACGCCGGATAATTTAATGCCTTTTTTACGCAGCTGCTCCAAAGCCTCTTGAAAGCGACAATTAAGCATTTTCATTTTATCTAAATTCTTGCACAAAATCAAAACCAACACACCGCCAAACCTTGCCTGATATCTTTTATTGCCCTGAACAATGCAAACAAAGCAATATATATCCAATATAAGCCTTCCCTGTGATACACATTCTTTGTATCAACACTGAAAACCCAGTTGTTAAGCAGCGCCAAAACCTCAAATGCGGCATGGGCATTCAGTACACCGGCTACAAATTTAGGTCCTTTCATCTTCCCGTAGGCATTTGCGGCAGCAACACTGATAATCGAAGCCATGCAAAATCCCACAAGCTTTGCACTCCTGTGCAGCCATATAAGAGAAGCATCTGTCCCGTTTGCTTTTACACCTATCCATTTACAAAAAAATTGCTATGCCTATAAACAAACATAAAAAGACGATCTCAAATTTATTCTTTTTTGAAACAAGACGGTTTGTAATTACATCTACCGCAGTAATTACCAAAGTAAAACCGGTTATAAAAACAATTGCCGTGTATAAATCAAGCATTGCATCATCTCCTAGGGATCCCAAATTTTGTGCAAACCACAAAATGGTAGTATAACCTAAAATTTAATTTATGGACTGGAAGCAGACTTGTTTGCTTTCAGCCCTAAATTTAATATAACATAAAGACTCAGCCATGTCAAGGGCGCCCGCAATTTTTGTAAGCGTTCATTGTAGCAGCTTGCTATGATTTTCGTTTTCCTGACGTATTATTCGACCGGAACGCTGCTGTAAATCTGCTGAACAGATTTCACGGTGCACGGAGACAATTAAGTTGAGTAATATAATGCTTTCTATGTTATTTATTCTTAACCTGTCAATTTTCGCACCAAAAAGAAAAAACATTTTTATATTATATGCTTTTCACTAAGTTTTCTATAGTCAACGTAATGAAGAAAACTTAGTGAAAAGAGGTCTTAACCGCTTGCATTAAGTACGATTAAAATACAGGGTACTTAATGCAAGCTATATAGGAAATATTTTTTTTGATTTCCATTCAAAAAATGCTTTTTTCTTACAATATTCGGTTTAATTATTGTTATATCAGCAGTAATCCAAATACTTTTTCATCAACCTCATTACTCGGTCTGAACGCAGATGACTCAACGTAACTGCATACACTTGCCGTAAGCTGTTTTGATGCCGCATCTTCAAGCGACAGGTCAAAGCCGCAGAATAATAAATCCGCCTTCCCTACCCTTGCCTCAAACAACGGCGAGCTGGGTGTGTTGTCCACAAAGTTCGGAACCGTTTCCACAATCGGTCTGAAAGCTTTTCCGAAGGATGATATATCCATTCCTCTGGAATTATCCAACAGCGTTTTCCATTGATAATCGGGATATTTTTCTGTCGGGAAGCTTTCAAATATCGGGTGTGAAGCATCAATAATCGCTCCGCACGGCTTCTGTGACGGAAAATGCACAGGCGACCAGAATACAGGAATAAAGCTGCCGTCAATAGGTTTTTTCACACAGTCGACGGTTACTACGGCGCATCCGCCGTTCTTTATGATGTCTTTTAATTCCTCTGCCGTCCTTATTATTCTGACATCTGCATTTATCCTGCTGTCTGCAAAAACATAAATATTCCACGAATTTGTATAATCATCAACGCTCAGTTCGACTTTAAGCTGTGATGACTTTTTTATACCGTCAAGCGGAACACTTATTTTTCTGTCGGTGGTTTTGGTCTCATAAAATATCTCTCCGTTGTTATAGATTTTCAAATCAAACACAGGATTTTTAATTTTGCGCTGTCCGTAATCGTACAGGTCAAGCTCCGCTTCAATGGTTTCGGTATTTTTAAATATTCTTTTTGCCTTAAACAACGGAACAACGCTGCCGCAGAATTGCCTGAACTGCTCCGGCGCAACCAATCCCTTGCTGTCAAAAAACACGTCAAGTATTCCCACTGTTGCGGTGCTTTGCCCTGTGTAATCGCAAAGTGAAAGCAGCTCAAAGCCGCCGAAATCCTTTGTCCTAAGCGCCGCTTCAATATCCTCCTTATACAGCTTTACCGCCAGATTTCCAGACGCTTTAACATAATCATTTAATTTATGATATACGCCTTTTTTTATCATTTCCTTTTTTATCACATCAAAATTTACCGGCAGCATATTACCCATATATTTTTCTATGACATCAACATCGGGATATACGCAGTACTGCCCTGTTTCAAAGGATATTATCGGAACGGGAACATCACCTACCGCCCTGCTGTAATCAAGACCCGTGCTCTGGGCAACAATGTCCTGAATATCCTGTATTCTCACCTTGTGACCGCCCGCCTCATAGGCGCACAGATAATCCTCGCAAGGCAGAACAGGATGGTCAAAGTTGCTTGTTAAAGTATAGATACGCCGCTTATCATACGCCTTGAGCTGTATGGTAATATCCTCAAGAAGCTCAAAATCTCCCATATTTTCATTGCCGTTCGAGAACATTATAAATGACGGATGATTGCCGTAGGTTTTAGATATTGTTACTGCTTCCTGCGTAAAATACGCGCGGTGGGCGCTGTCCTCGCCAAGCTCCAAAGCGCATACATCGCGGTTGAGCCAGAGAGGCATTTCAACCGAAACATATATGCCCAATTCATCAGCCGCGCAAAAAGCAGCTTCGGGCGGACACCACGCGTGAAAACGAACGTGATTTAAACCGTAGCTTTTAATTATTCTGAAATTCTTCCGCCATACCTCAATATCTGTCGGAGGATAGCCCGTAATCGGATATATAGCGCAGTCTATGGTTCCTCTTAACGCGATGGGCTTATCATTTAAAAGGATCTGCCTGTTCTCTGTTCTGATCATGCGCATACCGAAGCTGACACTCTTTTCGTCAGCATAACCCTCGCACTCAAGCTTTACATTCAGTGTGTACAGCGCGGGGTTAAATTCATCCCAATACTCTATATCGTCAATTTCATAGCTCAGGTACTCAACCTGCCTTGAGTTGAACAGCTCGCGAAAAAAACGCTTTGCTCCGAGACTTCTTCCGTCGGGCGCGGTAACGGACAGCTCAATTTCCGCGTTCCGCCTTTCAAAAGGAGAATGAACATCATTGATCTCAATCAGCCGCACATCAATACCGTTTCCTTCCGGATATACCTGTATATTCTCCAAATGAAAAATATCCTCGCATTGCAGCTCCATTCTGCCGATAATACCGTTCCAATACCCCTGCGTGTCAATGCTGTAGCCGCTTGCCATTGTGTCGATATTGAGCAGATTTCTGTTATCAACACGAAGCGTCAGAATATGCTTTCCCGCCGTCAGCTTACCCGTCAGATTATAAATATGGGGCGCGGACAGCTCTATTATCTGTCTGCCGATTTTTTTACCGTCAATCCACAGCTCAGAGGCGATATTTGCGCGTTCAAGAAAAAGACGGATATGTTTTCCCTCAAATTCCTCCGGCACAACAATTTCTCGCTGTAACCAAAGCGGAGCAATATATTCATACCGTTCCCGCGGCGCGCGCACCGCTTCTTTTGACAGCTCATTATAATATTCCTGCTTTTTGCCGATACCGTTAGAGCACGCCGAACCCGGCAGCATAAAGCCGCCGAGTTCAAATTTCTCGTTATAATATTCCTTTGTTATTCCGATGTCGTCATAGTCGGTTTTATATGACCATACTCCGCTTAAATCCAAAATTTTCATAGCGATTAAAACTCCTTGTAAAAATCGTCCCTGATTTCCGACATTACCAGATAACATTCCCTGCCGCAGAGAAGCTTTGCCGGAACACGCCACGGCCTGCCGTAATAGAAATTGTCCGCAACAAGCTCACCGTCAGCATAAATCTGCGCCGCATCGTATCGGAAGGGTATTTCTATAAAGCCGCCGCTGCCGGATACCGTAATCCTTTTCCATACTCTTTCTCTTTCACCGCCGAGATTCAGCTCCTCCGCATACGGAGGTTCAAACGGTTCTCTTACCGCTTCAAATGCTGCTTCCGCCTGACTGAAATCCCTTTGAACAGTGTGATGCTCAAATTCCGAGCCGTTCCACATATCGTATGCAAAGCTGCCATCCTGCACGGCGCAAATATTTCCGTCATATTCGTAAATATCGCAGTCGTCACCTATGTAAAGAACTCCCGACAGCTTACGCGCATATTTTGCTCTGTCCCATGCAAGCGTTACAATTTGTATGTCATTTACTTTAAATGCCGCTCCCGTCCCAGGCTTAAAGATACCGCCGCCGATAAATTTATATTCCGGAGCTATGCCGTCTATTGCCGCAAAGAAATATGTATCATTGACCCTGCAAAGCGGCTGCGCTGTCGCATATTCGAGAATATTCCCCGACAGGCTCATGTTAAACGGCATAATAAAGCTTACATTCCCGCAAATATCAACAAGAGGGAATCGCACCTCTCCCGTATCGATAACAGCGCCCTTTATATCCTCAAGCTCCGCAAGCCGCTGGTAATGATTTATAAATACAAAACCGCCTGTGCCGTCGGTGCGCATACAATATCTCAATGACGATATGTCATCAGGAGCAACCGAGGATTCCGCTTCTACCGCTTCCATAGGCGCAAGCATATCGCCGAAATCATTTACGAACATATGGAGCATATTCAGCAGTCTGTACTGTCCGCGAATCTCGCCGTATTCCGAAACCGGCGCCTGAAAGTCATATGACAAAACCGAATAATCGTTCGGGTATCCGGTCGCTCTTGACTCATTCAGCGTTGACAGCCTGCCGAGCTTATTTGTTCCGCCCTTATACATATAGTAGCCGACAAGATTATTTCCTGAACCAAGCTTTACAAGTGACAGCGCATAAATATCCATATCGCTGATAAGCGGCCGCCTGTGATGCGTAACCTGTATCCCGCCGCCCAGCTCACAGGTAGCGAACGGATATTTTTCATACGGCAGACGCCAGCCGTCCTCATCGAATTTATTGATGATATCCGTTCCGATCGCCGCGTCATTCCTCATTTTGTTAAAGACATAGTGAGCTGACAGCGGAAGTCTGTCTGTATGCTCCGTCCACGGCGCTTCCGGGTATGCCCCGAACACGGGAACAAACTCGTCAACCGGAATTTTTGCGCCGTAGGCACTGTTCCAGCCCGTAACGGTATATATCGACGCCCTGAAGCCGATCTCAAGCGCAAGCTTCTTTAATTCAAGAAGATGCTCCGCGTTGTCCACCAGTTCGTTTTCAATCTGTATTCCTATGATATTGCCGCCGTTTTCATAAAATAAGCCGTTTACCTGCTCATATATTTTTTCATACCATATCCGTACTTTTTCCATATATCCGCTGTTATTATCACGCAGCTTAAACGGCTTTTTCAAAAGCCAGTCGGGGAAACCGCCGTTACGGCATTCCCCGTGCGCCCACGGACCTATGCGGATTATTACATCAAGTCCGGCTCTCTCGGCATCCTTAACAAATCTGCGTATGTCACGATCACCTGTGAAATCAAATTCACCCTCGGCCTCCTCGTGATAAATCCAGAACAGATATGTGGCAACAAGAGTGATACCGCCCGCCTTCATCTTGCAAAGCTCGCGATACCAGT
>JBJEIV010000235.1:0-11361 GCA_051877395.1 Candidatus Ornithomonoglobus sp. | reverse complement strand
TGGGATAAGAAGTATTTATCGGCGTCTTATTGGAAAGGCTTATATAAGCTTGTTCCTCTTATCTGGATCGCCGCGTGCGCCGCCTATACATATTTATCAGCTTCAGAGGCAGCGTTATCACTGCCGGATATTGCATTGCAGCTTTGTTACATGATATGCCAGCTGCTCGGTCTGGCTTCGGTGTTCATTCTCTATGACGCGCTTCCGTCCGCGGCGCAGAATTGCAGGCTGTTCACAAAAATCAGTTCGGCATCGTTTATGATTTTCTGTATTCATGAACCGATTCAGCATATGGCTTATGAGTATGCTCTGGACATCAATTCATCAAATCTTATGCATATGCTTCTGTATTTTGCGCTGCCGATATTCTTCATCATCATAAGTGTGGGCTTGAATGAATTGCTGATAAGAAAAGCTCCGGGCTTAAAGCGTTTTCTGACCGGAAACCGCTGAGCTGCCCGTCTTTAAAGGTTAAGCGTATAAAACAGACAAACAGGATAAAGAAACGAGGTGAAGTCATGAAAATTATGATAGTTGATAATGAGCATATGGCGCTTAATCAGCTGCGTTCGGTTGTGGAAGAAGCCGCGCCCGATGCCGAAATTGAGTGTTTTAATAAATCCTCTGCCGCCATTGCCGCGGCACGACAGAAAAACTATGATGTGGCTTTTCTTGATATTGAGATGCCGGAAAAGAACGGATTTGTTCTGGCAAAGGAATTAAAGGATATTTACAAGGACACGAATATCGTTTTTGTAACCGGGTATTCACAATATGCTCTTGACGCGCACAGACTGCACTGCAGCGGATATGTCCTAAAGCCTGCCTTTAAGGAGGATATTGAGGACGCTCTGGAAAACCTGCGCTGTCCTGTTAAATATAACGATAAAAAACTGAGGGTGCAGTGCTTCGGAAATTTTGAGGTATTCTGCAACAACAGGGCTGTGGATTTTGAGCGGAATAAGGCAAAGGAAATATTTGCCTATCTTGTTGACCGCCGCGGCGCCGCCGCAAACACCGGCGAGCTGTGCAGCATACTCTGGGCGGATAAGCCGGTTGACGAGTCAGTCAAGCATTATTTCCGAAATCTTATCGGCAGCCTGAAAAAAGCCCTTGAAGCCTGCGGCGCGGGCGATGTCTTTATCTGCAAGCGCAATAAATTCTTAATTGACACCGAAAAAATAGAATGTGATTACTACAAATACCTCGAAAGCGACCCCGCCGCGGTAAACAGCTATAAGGGCGAATATATGTCCCAGTACAGCTGGGCGGAAATGACGCTTGGCGCGCTTGAAAAAAACCGCGAATGAACGAGGTTTTTCAAAATTAAATTATTGCTTAGCGCATATCTTGTCCCCCTCCGGGAGGGGGCTGGTCGCACACTTCGCGTGCTGCTCGCCTATGCAGCCCAGGAACGCCGCGAAGCGGCAAGGGGGAGAACGCGGGCACAAAACTGTGGTTTTATTCTAAATTTACGTCCCGATTACGCCCTCCGAGCGCCTGACGGCGCCCACCTCCCGCTTCCGTTCGTGGAAATCACGAACGGACCAACGGCGGCTTTGCCGCCGCTTGGAGTCCCTCCCGGAGGGAGGCAAGAACAGAGGCAGCTAAACAATAATTTATTGCTATGGCTTAGCACTTTTTTCTTATTTCGGAATTTTAATAACCGCGTCCGTACCCTTATCCGGCGCGCTCTTTATAATCAGCTCTCCGCCGCACATCATTTCCAATCTATGACGCACGTTCTTTATGCCTACATGGGACTTCCCATCGTCCTTATTTTCGTTTACGTCAAAGCCCACGCCGTCATCGCGGATTTCGATATAATAATTGTCCGCGTCCGAATAGGTTTTTATTGTTACGGTCAGCGGCTTATCCTCTCTCATGCCGTGCTTTACGGCATTTTCTACGATCGGCTGTAATGTGAGGGATGGGAGCATAAAGCCTGTTTCCTCTATTTCATATACGGCTCTTATGTCGCTGCAAAACCGCTTTTCTTCAAGCGACCAGTATGTTTTTACATGGTCAAGCTCCGTTTCAAAAGGAATACATCGTTTTAAGGTCAAAGAATCCATATTTGCTCTAAGATAACGCGCAAACTGCCCAACGGTTTTTTCAGCCTCCTCCGGCTCTGTGCGGCACATATACATAATTGTTGTCAGCATATTGTGCAGGAAATGCGGCTGTATCTGACTGAGCATGATTGATATACGGCTGTCCTGCAGCTCCGCCTCCATTTTCTGCTTCTCGGCGGCATCGCGGTAATTGGCAGGGATAACCCTGAGTACAATGACAAGAGCCGCAACAAACAAGAGCGCGAAAACAAGCTTTGTCATCAAACCGCCCTGCCACAGACCGACCGCTGTTGCGATAATATCGGTAAGCTGCGCGCAAAGCGACAAAATAAATGAAACAAGGAGAAATGTTCTGTTTCTGTCCGCATTCTTAAAGCTGAACGCGCAGCACACAAGCATTATAACCGCCGCGAGAGCTTGTATCAGCACCCAATACAGATCAAGGTCATACGGACGAACATCCGGCGCGAGCATTATAATAAAGAATACGCCCACTGCCGCGCCGACAGCGGCGGCCGTTATTTTTCCGACCTTCTTTACCTTTTCGGACAGATATTCCGAAATAAACCGCAGCATGAAAAGCACGGAAAGCATCATGCATAGCTGCAATGCCGACGCGGTTACGGATGCCGACTCATCCAGACCGAGCCGCGGCGCGTCCATAACATAATATCCGCCCGCAAATAACATCATAAACGCTATAAGCAATATCGACTTGCTCTGCGGCAGCCGCAGCAAATACGAGAATATCACAACACCAAACACGCCAAGCGCCGCAACGATGATAAGATAACCTGTTATCCTTCCTACATTGCCCTGCTTCTGTATCAGCTTTTCCAATTCAATGCCCGACTGTATATCCGCCGACTGCATATACATGGAATTAAGAAAATCATTGACCGCGTTATAATTTCCGAATTTGTGCGGATTTTTCAGCACAATTTCAACAGTATCGTCCTCCGTGCCGGTATATTCGTAAACGATCCACTGCTTGCCGCAGGAGCCGACGCCGAGCTGAGGATCTTCTGCTCCAAAAATCATCTGTTTTTCACCGTTTATATAAATTTCGGCCCCTATATGGTTGAAATACAGAGCGATAAAGCTTCCCTCTGCGGTTCTTCCTATCGGCTCGCCATTAGGAGCGTCCGTCTGAAAATAGCCCCGCAGCGTAACGTCCCCCTGCATAGCGGATATGCTTTTTCCTTTTACTATAGGCTGCCAAGCCCCGTCGGCTGTCTTGTATTCACCCTGAAACGAGGCGCGAAGCATCATCGCCATAGCCGCCTGATTACTGCGCGCCCATGCCGAAAGCATTACGGCAATCCCAAAAATAATAAGAATTGCATATCCGATTATATCCCGTTTTATTCTTTTCAACTCGCATCACTCCTTAAATTCCTCTATTATAAATTCCCAGTCTTACCGTCTCCGCCGCGTCTCTAAAGCAGGGTGACAAGCCGCACACGGCATATTTATATCCGTCGCCGAGGGAATATTCCTTAAAATAGTATTTTTTCCGGCTTATATTCTGCCGAACCGATATTTTATCGCCCTCTATAGCTATGCAGAAGCTGTCCGGCGGCAAAGCCATTCCAATTCCGACCGCTTTTACAAAGCTCTCCTTAAGCGTCCACAGCCTGAAAAACATATCTCGTTTCTCCTCCTCCGTCCGCTGCTCAAGAAGCATTGCATATTCCTCACGGTGAAAGAACCTCCGCGCGATTTCAAGATCAATATCGGTGACCTTTTCCGTGTCCGCGCCGATTTCCCTTTCTGAAACCGCGCACATAACAGTGTCCTCAGAATGTGACAGATTAAAAAATATGTTCTTATCTCTTATATATGGCTTGCCGTTTCTGCCGTATTCAAGCTCAAAATGCGTTATTCCGATGTCTGCAAGAGCTTTTCTGAGCAATGCCTCCGCTGCAAGAGAAAGCATTTTATCCTTTCTGAAAAGGAGCTTATCCGTTTTTTCGCGCCTACTGCGGGAGGCTGCGTTATACAGTCTCCCGAACATTATATCATCATTTAACTCATCTGTGCGCGCAATATATACCTTATTCATCCTTGCTGTCAAAAAAGCCTAATGTGTAAAGAGCGTTCACCGCGCGCTTGATATACTCCTCAGCGGTAAGCGGCCACGAAAAGCCCAGATGATAAAGCGCTTTTACCGTAAAGCTGTTATCCCAGCCCACATAGCGGCGGCTGATGCTGCCGCTGCTACGATAGGAAACAAGACTTGATATTTCCATATTGTGCTTTTCATCGGCAAGCATTTCGTTGAATTTATCGTTGAACTCCGCATCGCTTACCACATTGATGTCTATGCCGCATCCGCGCATTACGTCAAGGACGTTTGCCATATGCACATGATGGCAGTTATACGCGTGGAATACCGTGAATTTGTCAGGCGTTCCCGCAAGGGTTATAACCGCCTTTGCGGTGTATTCTATGGGCGAGAACTCCGCCGGCGCGTCCATACTGCCTACGGGGAAGCAGCCCAGCATGACGTATGCGCGCAGACGCTTCATAAAGCTGTTTGTGGAATAGTTGATCTGAAATTCGCCGTCACTCTCCCGGCTCATAAGATTTCCTACTCTTATAATCTTGCCATTGAGTCCGTTTCGCACCGCTCCAAGCACAGCCTTTTCGGCGCGGAATTTTGTTTCGGCATATTTGTTGTCAAGAGTCTGACCTATATACAGGCTGTTCTCTTTAAGAACCACGTCACTCGGCACACTGCCGTTTACGCTTTCGCCCGCCACGCTTACCGTTGAAACATGAATAAGCTTTTTATTCCTCTTTGTACAGATATTTATAAGGTTCTCTACACCGTGTACGTTCACCCTGTCAAGCAGATCGTCATTTACAAAATGCTTCACGCAGGCGGCGCAGTTTATAACGGTATCAAAATCGTAAGCTTCAAGAACAGAGCCGAGATTATCGTCCGTTATATCACCGTTTATCGGAACAATTCTGCTTCCGAACTCGCTGTCAAAGGTGTCGTCAAAATAATACATGAGCAGCATTTTAAGCCGTTCCTCGCTTGACTGCCGTTTTCCGCTGCGGACAAGACAGTAAATCTTATCACAGCCGCTGTCTAAAAGCGCCCTTACAACGTGAATACCAAGGTACCCTGTTGCTCCCGAAACAAGCGTCCTGCCGATGCTTTCATAGGAAATATCGTTCACATACTCGCTTGTATTGAATTTGAGAACGTCATAGAATGGGTCATCGCTTACAGCTTCCGCCTTTTCCTCCGCCGCAGTCTCCGTTACCTGCTCACCCGATACAAATGCCGCAAGCTTTGCCGGAGTTGTGTTGTCAAATATATTCGCGTATACAATAGGGATATTTTCCGTCATGCACTTCATCGCAACCTTTGACGCCGACAGCGATGTACCACCAAGCTCAAAGAAATCATCGTCGGCATATACCTTTGGGGTGCCAAGCGCCATTGCAAAGATTGCGCACAGCTTTCTTTCAAGCTCTGTCGTGGCCTCGCGTCCCGCCGTTTTCCGTTCCGCGGCGGCAGGCTCGGGCAGAGCGCGCTTGTCAACCTTGCCGTTATTGGTCATCGGCAGGCTTGTAAGATGTACAAACACATTCGGGATCATGTATTTTGTAAGCGTTTTTTCCATGAATGCCGTAAGCTTTGCGGTATCAACGGCGCTTTCCGATACATAGTAGCCGCACAGGAACTGATCGTTCCCCTCGCCCTTTACAAGCACAACGCTCCGCTTTATGCCCTCGTATCTGTTCATGACGTTTTCAATTTCGTCAAGCTCCACTCTCAGACCTCTCAGCTTTATCTGGTTATCACTTCTGCCGCAGTGAACGATTTTTCCGTCACCGTTCCAATACGCAATATCGCCGCTGCGGTACGCTCTTTCGCCGTTAAAGCCGATAAACTTCTCTTTTGTCATTTCTTCAAGACCGACATAGCCTCTGCCTACGCTGCCGCCCGTAATTATAAGCTCGCCGCGCGCAAACTTAGGCAGAATATTGTCGTAGCAGTCGAGCATATACACCTTTGTGTTGCCCGCGGGTGTGCCTATTGTGACATTTTCTCCGTCAAGCGTGTCTATCGTTACGGTTACTGTGGTTTCCGTGGGGCCGTAGCTGTTAAATATAATTCCACGAAAGCCCGCGGCGCACATTTTGCCGTAAAGCGTTTCGGGGAACGGCTCCGCGCCGATTATAATCGCCCTTAATTGCTTCAGCACCCTGCACACCTCAGAGAAATCAAGCATTGTCTGCATATATGACGGAGTACACTTCATCATGTCAACGCCCGTTTCCTCCATCATCTTGGCAAGGAGCATAGGATTGTGTATTTCCTCCTCTGTCGCCATCGCCACCGACTGTCCGTGATAAAGCGGCATCATTTCCTCAATAACCGACACGTCAAAGGTTATCGCCGCAAGAGCTAAAAATACGCTCGTGTTATCCACATAGTCCTTTGCAAGCACATTCTTATCGTGATATGCAAGCATGTTCATAAGGTTTCTGTGCTCTATCATAACGCCCTTGGGCTTTCCGGTTGAGCCTGATGTGTAAATGCAGTACGCAAGCGATGCAGGATTTATTTCAATATCCGGATTTTCGGTGTTTTCACATTTATACAAGTCCTCAAGCAGAAGCACCTCAGCGTCAAGGCTGTCAAGCAGAGCTTTCCTTCCCTCGTAAAGCGGCTTTGAGGTAATTACATACTTCGCCCTTGAATTTTCAAATATGTATGAAATTCTGTCGTCGGGATAGTCCGGCTCCGTTGAAAGGAACGCGCCGCCCGACTTCATTATTCCCTGTCTTATGGGATAAACGTCAACGGTTCTGTTCATATAAAGTCCGACTATATCCTCGGCTGCAATGCCCTTTTCAATAAGCGTGTTCGCGATTTTATTCGCTCTCTCGTTAAGCTCGGCAAAGGTTATGCTTACCCCTCCCGCCGTAACAGCTGTTTTATCAGGATTTTGCTTAACCTGTCTTTGGAGCAGCTGCGGCGCAGTAAGCGTTTCAACCTCGCCGGCGGTATCGTTAAAGCTCTCCATTTCGGCTTTCGCCTTGTCGGAAAGAATTGATATTTCCTTGAGCGTCTGTCTGCGGATAAACTCCGACACAGCCGTATCGTACGCGTCAAGGAAGCCTTCTATATATTCACGGCTGTAGCGGTCGCTGCGGTATTCGCAGAAATACTTGATTCTGCCGTTTTCAAGGAATACGTTCAGATTGAGCGGAGCCTTTACCTGATCCAGCTCCATATCAAGCATACGCGCGCTTTCGCCGCACAGCTCGTTAAATTCAAAGTCCTCGCCCTGATACGCGAACATCACATCTGCGTTTATCGAAAAAGCTCTGCTTATTTCGCCAAAGGAATATATATCGTTTGACATGCTGTCCATAAGCTGCGCGCCCGTTTCCGACACATAATTGGCAACACTCCGGCCGCCGTTTTCCTTTGAAACCGCGCACATCACCGGGAAGGTCTTTACGAGCATCGCCATTGAACGCTCAAGCCGCGAGTCGCTTCTGCCGTTATATATGGTTGTGAATACCGCGTTTTCCTTGCGGCAGTATTTTGAAAGCACAAGACCGAATACGGCGGTAAAAAATCCGTTCAAGCTAAGCTTGTTAGCCGCGCAGTAATACTTTACGTCCTCTGCCGCGCTGTATTTACCGTACAGCCTTACGCTGTCGGAAAGCGGCCGCGGCTTTTCCTTTAAATCTCCGCCCGGCAGACAGTCCGCGTCACAGCCGTCAAATATATCTGTGTAATACTTTTTCGCCTTTTCAAAATATTCGCTGTTTCTCTGCTTTTCCTCCGTAAGCGACGCTTCAAAGCCGCTGTAGCGCTCTGTTTCAAGCGTTTCGCCCTTGTACGCTTTTGAAATATCGTCAAAGAAGATGAGCATTGACGTGCCGTCGCTTATAATATGGTGCATCTCGACAAACAGATAATTTTTATCCGCCTTTATCAGCTTTATTCTGAACAGTCTGCCGCCCATGAGCATAAACGGTCTTACAAGCGTTTCCTTTATGCCGTCTATACTGTCCGCGGTTATCACTTCAACATCGTTTTCATCAAACGCTTCAACCTCTGCCGCGCTCTGTCTTATGTCGCCGCTCTCGTTCATAAACAGCCTTGTCATTATGTACGGATGCGCGTTTACAGCCTTTACTATCGCTGATATCAGTCTTTGTGTATCGATATTATCACTCAGCTCAAGAAGTATCGGTACGTTATACACCGTGCTTTCGGGGTGCGCCATGCACTCGATGAAAATACCCTCCTGCGATTTTGTAATTCCGTAATCGGGCATAGCTTCAAACACTTCATTTGTTTCCGCGCTGCTTAAAAATGCTTCAAGCTTTTCTACGGTGTCATTTTCTTTAAGATCCTTCGTTGTTACCGCCGCGTCAAACGCCTTTGACAGCAGCACGTTAAGCCGTACCGCGCCTATCGAGGTAAGTCCCGCCATATAAATATTCGTGTTCACGCCGAAGCCGTCGTTTCCGATAACCTCCGCGATAATATCAAATATTTTCTGCTGCATATCGTTCTGCGGCTTTTTCGCGTCCTCAAATTTACGCTCGGGAACGGGCAGAGCGCGCTTGTTTACCTTCTGATTCTGATTCATCGGGATTTTGTCAAGCTGCATCGTTACGGCGGGAACCATATACGGCGGCTTCTGCTCCATAATGAAGCTATTGAGCGCGTCGACGGAAATCTCCTCGTCCGAAACCACATATGCCGCAATAAATTTGCCCCCCGCCGGATCGTCAAAGGCGGCGACAGTCGCGTCCTTTATGCCGGGGAAGCGTCGGATAACCTCCTCAACCTCTGTAAGCTCGATTCTGAAGCCTCTTACCTTGACCTGCGCGTCGCGTCTGCCGATGAACTGAACGGAGCCGTCCGGCAGAAATCTTACGACATCGCCCGTATGATATACCCTGTCAAAGCCCTCCTTGTCGCAGAACGGATTTTTTGTGAACGCCTTGGCTGTCTGCTCGGGACGGTTTAGGTATGAGCGTCCCACCTGATAGCCTGCCGCCCA
Source organism: Candidatus Ornithomonoglobus sp. (assembly GCA_051877395.1). GTDB lineage: Bacteria > Bacillota > Clostridia > UBA1381 > UBA1381 > Ornithomonoglobus. The sequence continues at coordinate 2,231 of JBJEIV010000235.1, read as the reverse complement.
CAGCTCGCCCGCCGCGCCCTGCGGCAGCAGCTTTCCGTTTTTATCCGCGACATACAGCTTTATATTGTCAAGCGCGGGACCAATCGGCACATCGCTGTATTTTTTATCAACCCTCGCCACGGTAATCAGAACCGTACATTCTGTCGGGCCGTACGCATTATACATATTATATTCCGGCGGGACAAGCGGAACAAGCTTTTCTCCGCCAACCGTAAGATGCTTTAAGGTTTTTGTACCCTCCATAAGCGCAAACTGACGTCCCACCTGCGTTGTTATAAGACTGTGGGTTATTTTATTGTCGTTATAATAATTCTGAAGCTCTATCAGATTAAGCCGTATGCTCTCGTCAATGATATACAGCGCGCCGCCGGCTGTAAGCACAGGATATGTGTCGAACATATTCGCGTCAAAGCCGTAGCTTGCGTATGCCGCGCTCCTTGTGTTTTCATCTATCGAATAATACCGTCTTGCCCAATCGCAGAACGCGGCGATATTGCCGTGCTCAAGCATAACGCCCTTTGGCAGTCCCGTTGAGCCGGAGGTGTAGAGCATAATGAATAAATCTCCGGTTTCAGGTCTTGTTAAAGGCTCGTCACAATCGGAAAGCTTCGGTATTTCATCAACCATCATTCTTTCGCCTGAGTATTCGTCATTTATAATCGGGTTAAGCTCCGGCGTTGTTATAAGCACACGCGCGCCCGAATCGTTCATCATAAGATTAAGTCTTTCGGGAGGGTATGTCGGATCAAGCGGCAGATAACCTCCGCCCGCCTTTAAAATACCCAGCGCGCAGATTACCATGTATTCGCATCTCGGTATAAGCACTCCCGCAACAGTTTCCTTTTTAATTCCCATTCTGCGCAGACGCTTTGCGAGAATGTCCGTTATTTCATCAAGCTCCTTATATGTAAGCTTCTTGTCAAGATATACAAGCGCGGTATTATCTGGATTCTTTTTCACCTGCTCTCCGAACAGATCGATTACGGTTTTGCTCCTGTCAAATTCATGCTCGGTCATATTAAAGGAATCTATCTGTTCCCTTGCCGCCTCGTCTGTGATTTCAACATCATCAACATATTCCTTAACAAGAAACTCCTGCGCCGCCTTAGCGTAAGCTCTCGCCATATTCTCGGCAAATTCACGGCTGAACATATCCGCTCTGTAGCCAACATGAAGCTCATAGCGTCCGCCGCCCTTTTCCGATATTTCAAAAAGCAGAGCGGTGCTTTCTATATGCTTATCATCATATATACGCTCCGTCTCAATGCTGCTGCCGCGCATGATTTCATATTCAAGTATGCGTCCCTGATATGCGAAATTTATATCCGCGCCAACGCCGTATTCCTCCGCTATTTCCTTAAAAGAATAGCTGTCGTTTTCGCGGCTTGCCATAAGGTTTTCGTTGCCCCTTTTAAGAAGCTCCTTAACCGCCGGATTTCCGCTTATGTCCGTAACATAAGGCATTGTTTTAACAAGCATTGAAACTACTCTCTGCTTTTCCTCCGTCCGTCTGCCGTTATATATTGTAGCAATCACGCTGTTGTCGCGGTAATTGTATTTTGCGATAATAAAGCCCATAACGGCGGTGAAATACGCGGTTGTCGAAACCTTTAATTCACTGCGCAGCGCCTTGAACTTATCCTTGTCGATTTCAAACTCGTGGAAAAGCCAGCCCTGCCGCGGCGTATCCTCAAATACGTCCCTCACCGGCAGACAGTCGCCCTCGCAGCCGTCAAGAAGCTTGGCATAAAACTCCTTTGCCCGCATATATTCCTCACTGCCTGTAAGCGCCTCCTCGTCTGCGGCAACGTCAAGACCGGTATACTCCTCAATTTCAAGTTCCTCGCCGTCATAGGCTTTCCTCATATCGGCAGCAAGAATAATTTCCGTCGTTCCGTCCGTGATGATGTGATGAGTATCCTTAAAAATATATCTTTCCGACGGAGTTATATAAATCTCAAACCTGCACAGCCTTCCGCCGTTTATCTCAAACGGTCTCACAAGCCTTTCTCTCACGGTTTTAAATTCCTCGTCAGTCATTTCAAAAACCTCAACCGCGACACTTTCCTCCGAAATTTTCTGCATCACCTCGCCGCTGTCGCTTGTATAAATAACGGTATTAAGGCAAGGATGCGCCTTAATCGTTTTTTCTACCGCTTTTTTGAGTCTTGCAACGTCAATATCATCACCTAATCTCCCCAAAAACGGCGCGTTATACTGCGTTGATTCGG
>JBJEIV010000234.1:0-2261 GCA_051877395.1 Candidatus Ornithomonoglobus sp. | reverse complement strand
AACAGCTTTTTATGAAGTCCGATTTCGTCCTTTGTCAAAGCTCTGCCGCATTCCGCGCATTTATCCATTTATTATTTCTCCGATAACTATTTTGCAGCTGTAAGGCTCCACATGGAAAATGCACCCGTCCTTATAAACACCCGCATCCTCTCCGGTAACGGCATCCTTAAAACGCACAGCCTTTCCCGAGCATGAATGTATTCCCAGATCGTCAAAGGAAACATCCAGCCTTGACGCCTCCCAGCTTTCATCATCGTCTGTAGTATTAAACAGTCCGAGGGCAAAACGACCCTTGCTCAGAAATCTCGCCAGAACATACGACCTGCCGTTGTCTGATACGCAGAAGGCCGGACGGCATTCCTCATCCTGATTAATTGCGATCAAGCCCTTATTCAGTAAAACGGCTCTGTTTTCTTTATCAATATTTCTTATATCCGCTCCGATAATCAGCGGTGAACCCATAAACGCCCACATTGCAAAATGCTGTAAATACTGCGTATCGCTGCACCCCTGCAAGCCGACATTTCCTTTTCCGCGCATTCCCGTGATCAGCATATCCATATCGTTATAGCAGCCCGGAGCATTGTTCTCAATATTGGCGACCTGACTCTTAAAAATATCAATATATGACTTGGGAGTATCAAAAATATCACCTGTAGAACGGTATGTATGAGCGCCGCGTGACCGCATCCACTGTGACGGATTCTCAACACCCCAGTTGCACGCCGCAAAAAGAATATCGCGTCCGCTGCATCTGAGAGCCATTGCCATTGTCAGATAAGCATTTTTTGTATCCGCGCTCTGAGGGAAATTACAGAAATCATATTTAAGATAATCCACTCCCCATTCGGCAAACTGCTTTGCGTCTTCAAACTCATGACCGTAGCTGCTCGGATAGCCCGCGCAGGTTTTAAATCCGGCGCAGGAATACATTCCGAACTTCAGACCCTTGGAATGAATATAGTCAGCAAGATATTTCATACCGTTCGGAAAAAGCTCCGGATCAGGCACAAGCCTGCCGTCAACGCGTTCCTTCAGCGACCAGCAGTCATCGATAATTACATATTCATAGCCCGCATCCTTATATCCGTCGCTTACCATTACATCTGCAATCTCCATAATAAGCTTTTCATTTATATTCTGCGCAAATGTATTCCATGAATTCCAACCCATAGGCGGTTTATATGACATCATATTTTACCTCTTTTCTATCAATAGTATGATTTATACGACTCAAATTTTGCGAAACTCGGCCTGTCCCTGCTCATAAAGGTCATTGCCCTCGCAGTCGATAAGAACGAACGCGGGAAAGTCCTCGACCTCAAGCCGTCTTATAGCCTCTGTCCCTAGATCGTCATATGCCACAACCTCCGCCTTTTTGATGCTTCCGGCTATCAGCGCGCCCGCGCCTCCGATTGCGCCGAAATAGATCGCCTTGTTGCGCTTAATCGCGTCGACAACCTCCTTTGAGCGCACGCCCTTGCCTATCATGGCGCCAAGACCGGCATCAAGCAGCTCCGGCGCGTATGCATCCATTCTTCCCGCGGTTGTCGGTCCGCATGAGCCTATGACCTCGCCGGGCTTTGCAGGACACGGACCCGCATAGTAGATTGCCTGATTTGTCAGGTCTATAGGATAGTCCTGACCCTCGGCATGCAGCCTTGTCATTCTCTCGTGCGCAGCGTCACGGGCGGTATATATAACACCGGAAATGAGAACGCTGTCTCCCGCCTTTAAATTCTTTATTACCTCTCTGTCAATAGGTGCTTTGATTTTAATTTCCATCTCATTACCTCCGGTATCACAGCATATCAGCTGCTGAATTTAATATATAATCGGCATTATGCTCCTCAAAATATCCCCTTGCCGCCTGTCCGCCAACACCAGTAAGCACCGCGCAGAAGTCCGCGCCCATCGCCTGCGCCGCAAGTATATCCGCTCCCGCGTCGCCGACCACAAGGGTTTTTGATATTTTATTGCGGTCATAATCACCGTTTATTATTTTTTCATCATCATAATCTGTACCGTACAGCGCCTTTAAGAACATATACGGATGCGGCTTTGTAAGCGTTAAGCCTGTCTCCCTTTCAGCTCTTACAACATGGTCATAGTTGCACAGACCGTCGGGAGCAAAATATTTTATCGCGTTCCATGCTTTTAGCGGCTCAAGGATTTCATCGGACGGTCTGCCCGTTCCCATGCATACCCGCTTTGTCTGTGATAATTCCTCCAACAGCTCCATAAGCGCCGTCTTGTCTATA
>JBJEIV010000233.1:0-2263 GCA_051877395.1 Candidatus Ornithomonoglobus sp. | reverse complement strand
ACATCGATAAGGCTCCCGAGGAGCGCGCTCGTGGTATCACGATCAACTCCGCTCACGTTGAGTATGAGACAGAGAACCGTCACTACGCTCACGTTGACTGCCCGGGACATGCTGACTACGTTAAGAACATGATCACAGGTGCTGCTCAGATGGACGGCGCTATCCTCGTTGTTTCAGCTGCTGACGGTCCGATGCCGCAGACAAGAGAGCACATCCTTCTTTCAAGACAGGTTGGCGTTCCTTACATCGTAGTATTCATGAACAAGTCAGACCAGGTTGACGATCCTGAGCTTCTTGAGCTCGTTGAGATGGAAATCCGTGACCTTCTTTCAGAGTATGACTTCCCGGGTGATGATATTCCGATCATCACAGGTACAGCTCTCGGCGTACTTGAGTCAACATCAACAGATGTTAACGCTCCTGAGTACAAGTGCATTCTTGACCTTATGGATGCTGTTGACAGCTACATCCCGACACCGGACAGAGCTGCAGATCAGCCGTTCCTTATGCCGATCGAGGATATCTTCTCAATCTCAGGCCGTGGTACAGTTGCTACAGGTAGAGTAGAGAGAGGTACAATCAAGGTTAACGAGGAAGTTGAGATCATCGGTCTTACAGAAGAGAGACGTAAGGTTGTTGTTACAGGTCTTGAGATGTTCAGAAAGAGCCTTGATGTTGCAGAAGCAGGCTTCAACGTAGGCGCGCTTCTCCGTGGTGTTGCAAGAACAGAGATCGAGCGTGGTCAGGTACTTGCTAAGCCGGGTACAGTTAATCCGCACACAAAGTTCTCAGCTGAGGTTTATGTTCTCACAAAGGACGAGGGCGGTCGTCACACACCGTTCTTCAATAACTACAGACCGCAGTTCTATTTCAGAACAACAGACGTTACAGGCGTAATCACACTTCCTGCAGGTACAGAGATGTGTATGCCGGGCGATAACGTAAAGATGGACGTTGAGCTTATCACTCCGATCGCTATCGAGAAGGGTCTCCGTTTCGCTATCCGTGAGGGTGGTAGAACAGTAGGTTCAGGCGTTGTTTCAGAAATCGAGGAATAATTACTTTTAATCGATAATTATTAATATTTGATTGTTAAAGGTACGACCGAGAAATCGATCGTACCTTTATTTAATAAGGAGAATAACATGGAAGAGGAAAAAACTGTAAAACATGTAGGTCTTAAGGTTACAGGACTTGTTATCGGTATTATTGCCGTGATTGCATTAATATCAGTAATTTTTTCTTTGACCGCATTGCCGGTTATAAAATACAGTAACGCTGAAAAAAATGCGGCCGCGGGCAACTATGATGTTGCCGCAAGAATTTTATACCATATGAGCTATAAGGATTCGGAGCAGAAATTCGGCGAATATGCTCTTGCCGCGGGTGAAAAATATTTAAGCGAGGGTGATATAGAGAACGCCGCAATTTATCTTACATACGCGGTAAATTCTCAAAATGAAGAAGCCGCTGCAAAGGCGCAGAAATATTTTGAAGAGGATTCGGAGGAATAATTTTCTCCGAATTTTTTTTATTTTAATGCAACCTTTTCGGGGTGTTATTCGTATTATATACGATGGGAACTTAAAAAGAGTTTTATCCGTCTAATAAAATGTAAAAAAACAAAAGGAGATAAAAAGATGAACAAAAAAATAATTTCTTTACTTATTGCGGGAGCAATGCTCTCATCGGCGTCGGCGGTATTTGCGGCTGATACTGAAATCAACCTTATTTCAGCAGCAGCGGCGGAGCAGACAGCTGAGGATAAGGCTGCTGTAAATCAGTACATAGGAACAGTAAAATCAGTTGACAAGAATATTGTTACCGTTGCTGTGGAGGCTGAGGACGGAGAATATGAGGCTGCGTTTTCGGTAACGGACAGCGCTCATGTTTACGACATCAACGGAAATGAGATTGATGAGATCAAGGAAGGGGACAAGGTTATTGTACTTTCAACAGCGGGTCTTTTAACAAAGGATATAAAGCCTGTAAGCGCGCTGATAATAAACAATGAGGATATACCGGGTTCGGTTTATTATGACACCTTCTCAAAGTCGGAGACGGGCTTTATAAGCTCTGACGGCGAGCTTGTTTTAAATATTGAGGACGAGCTTGAGGACGAGTATGACGGAAAAACACTTCTCGTATTCTATAATATTATGACATTAAGCATTCCGGCGCAGACAAATCCGACACGGATAGTCGTATTGGATAATGAGGAAGAGGAGCCCGCGGAGGAAACAGAGAATGCGGCGCAGACTGT
>JBJEIV010000232.1:0-2267 GCA_051877395.1 Candidatus Ornithomonoglobus sp. | reverse complement strand
AGCAGCGGCAAAGAGACAGGCACGATAGTTATTGATGCCAACAATGCAACCATCGGAGCAACGAACTACACTCAGAGAGCAAAGACTGGCGGCACAGGCGATCCCCAAACAGGTGTGCGCTGCTTCTACTTTGCGGTAGATTCGGACTGCACAATGGTTATTGATGCAACGTCATCAAGCAGCAGCGCGGCAAGAGATGTTGTTGTCCTGCACGGTGATACAACGGAACACATAACTGTAAGCGCGAAAGCCGCCTACACTGTAACAGGAATAAAAGCGGGAGAAACCGTAGTTATATATTCGACAGAGGGCGGTCTGAATGTATACGGCATCACTCTTACGCCGGAGGACGGCACTGTAAGAGAGACATGGATAGCATCGTCGTCAGACAGCGGCATTGCGGCAGGTACGCAGCTTATCCCCGGACTTACGACATTATTTGCCAACACGAGCACGAGCAGCGGTTATATAACAGGTACCGATAACGGCTCAATCGACAGCGGCGTTGTAACAGGCACAGCCTTGAAGTATGAGGCATATGCAAACGGCAAGCTCAGCGTAAGCGTTCAGAAGCTTGACGCAGACAAGATATTGTATATAATGCCCGAAGGCGGAAAGGTTGAGGATGCGATAGCGTCGGTAACGGGCGTTGACAGCTCAGCAGCGACAATCGAGGCATCGGTTGAGGCGGGAACAACCTACTATATCTGGATTGCAGGCTCAAAGGGTCGATTTACTGCGGCTGAATTCGTAGCTGAATAATTCATGGCATAATAAAAACGGTTTCACTTATAGTGAGACCGTTTTTTGAACTCTGAAAAATACAATAAAAAAGACAGTATATAATTTACTGTCTTTTGGAAAATATTTACAAAATTGGTGACTCCTGCGGGAATCGAACCCGCGTTGTCGGCGTGAGAGGCCGAAGTCTTAACCGCTTGACCAAGGAGCCAAATCAACAACAAAACAAGTATAGCATAAAGGCGCATATTTGTCAATAGATTTTCGGAAAAAAGTAAAATTTTTTTTGAAAATGGCGGAAATTTACTTGCAAAAGGCGGATGTATGTGTTATACTGTATGGGTATTGGTATATTAATTATAAAGGAGTTGTTATGACATGTCAGGTCATTCAAAATGGAGTACAATAAAGAGAAAGAAGGGCGCAAACGACGCGGCGCGCGCGAAGGTGTTCACAAAGATAGCGCGCGAAATTGTTGTTGCGGTCAAGGCGGGCGGACCGGATCCGGATAACAATGCAAGCCTTAAAAATATAATCGCAAAGGCTCACTCGGCGAATATGCCTAATGATAACATCAACAGAACGATCAAGAAGGCTGCAACGTCAGGCGAGGGAGACAACTATGAGTCGATCACATACGAGGGCTATGGTCCCGGCGGCGTTGCGATCATAGTTGAAACTCTTACGGATAACAGAAACAGAACGGCTGCCGATGTCCGCGCGGCATTTTCAAAGTACGGCGGCAATATGGGTACAACGGGCTGCGTAAGCTTCATGTTCGACCACAAAGGAATCATCATCATTGAGGATGAGGACAGTGAGATCGACGAGGACGAGGTAACAATGGACGCTCTTGAGGCAGGCGCAGAGGATGTTACCGTTGAGGACGGAATTATTGAGATCGAAACAGATCCGCAGGAGGTTGACGCGGTACGCGAGGCTCTTGAGGGCAAGTATACGATTTCATCAGCCGAGGCTGCTCAGGTTGCCCAGACGCTCACAACTCTCACCGATGAAAAGCAGATATCGAATATGAGAAAAATGCTTGACACCTTTGAGGACAACGATGACGTACAGAATGTATATCATTCATGGGACGAGCCGGACGAGGAATAATATTTACACCGAAGCGCGTTATGCGCTTCTTTTTTATTACACTTCACCTATACCGCAAAAATCATGGGTACTGCGCGGAGCTCATAGACAATAACTGCGTTAAACCGCATAATACCGCGCAGTAACAGACACTATAGCGATACTGTATTTTTTTTGTAAAGTGTATGTAAAGTTTGAAAAAATATCTTGATAAAATCTCCGGCATAATGTATAATAAACTAAAGAGTTATGCAAGTAAAAGGAGCTTGCAGCAAAGGTGAAAAGAGAGGAAAAACATATGCAGACAGTATATTGTGTAGAGGACGATGATGGCATCAGAGAGCTGATTGCGTATGCCGTAAAAACGGCGGGAATCGAAGTGAAGGAGTTTGCCGACGGACTTCAGTTGGAGAAGGCGTTGCAAGGAGGAG
>JBJEIV010000231.1:0-2318 GCA_051877395.1 Candidatus Ornithomonoglobus sp. | reverse complement strand
ATAGCGCGTAAGCGCCGTATGCAGGGTTATAACGTGCTTTATCCGATAGGCTGGGACGCCTTCGGTCTTCCGGCTGAAAACTACGCGATAAAGAACAATGTTCATCCGGCTGTTATAACCGCTAAGAACATAGAGAACTTCAAGCGTCAGCTTAAAATGCTTGGCTTCTCCTTTGACTGGTCAAGAGAGGTAAACACGACCGACCCGAGCTATTATAAATGGACACAGTGGATATTTATCCAGCTCTTCAAGAAGGGGCTTGCTTATAAGAAGGAAATGCCGATCAACTGGTGTACCTCATGTCAGGTAGGTCTTGCAAACGAGGAGGTCGTAAACGGCGTATGCGAGCGCTGCGGCGGCGAGGTCATTCAGAAGAGACAGAGCCAGTGGATGCTCAAAATCACAGAATATGCGCAGCGTCTTATTGACGATCTTGACGATATCGACTTCCTTGAAAAGATAAAGACACAGCAGAGAAACTGGATAGGACGCTCAGAGGGCGCCGAGGTTAAGTTTAAGCTTACAACAGGCGATGAAATGGTTGTTTATACAACACGCTGCGATACGCTTTTCGGCGCGACATACACTGTAATCTCACCGGAGCATGAGCTAATTTCAAAGCTTGCGGACAAGCTTGAAAATTATGATGAGGTAAAGGCTTATCAGGCGGAGGCTGCGAGAAAGTCGGAGTTTGAAAGAACAGAGCTTGCAAAGGAAAAGACAGGCGTAGAATTAAAGGGCGTTAAGGCGATTAACCCCGTAAACGGTGAGGAAATCCCGATTTTCGTTTCTGATTATGTACTCGTTACCTACGGCACAGGTGCGATCATGGCTGTTCCGGCGCATGACAGCCGTGACTGGGAGTTTGCTAAGAAGTTCAACCTCCCGATTGTCGAGGTTGTCGCGGGCGGCAGGGACGTGCAGGCTGAGGCTTACACCGATGTTTATAAGGGAAAAATGGTAAATTCCGGCTTCCTGACAGGAAAGACGGTCAAGGAAGCGATTCCGGCAATGATCGACTGGCTTGAGGAAAAGGGACTCGGAACCCGTAAGGTAAACTTCAAGCTCCGTGACTGGGTATTCTCACGTCAGCGTTACTGGGGCGAGCCTATCCCGATCGTTCACTGCGAGAAGTGCGGCTATGTTCCGATACCGGAAAGCGAGCTTCCTCTCGTGCTGCCGGATATGGAGGAGTTCAAGCCGGGAGAGAACGGCGAATCACCGCTTGCAAACGCGACAGAGTGGATAAACACAACCTGTCCGCACTGCGGAGGCCCCGCAAAGCGTGAGACGGACACAATGCCGCAGTGGGCAGGCTCAAGCTGGTATTTCTTGAGATATACAGACGCGCATAACGACAACGCTCTCGCGTCAAAGGAGGCGCTTGATTACTGGACGCCTGTTGACTGGTATAACGGCGGTATGGAGCATACAACACTTCATCTGCTCTATTCACGTTTCTGGCACAAGTTCCTCTATGATATAGGCGTGGTACCGAAAAAGGAGCCGTATCAGAAGAGAACCTCACACGGCATGATTCTCGGCGAGAACAGCGAAAAGATGTCAAAGTCAAGAGGAAATGTTGTAAATCCCGATGACGTTGTAAACGAGGTCGGCGCGGACGCGTTCAGAACCTATGAAATGTTCCTCGGCGCGTTTGACCAGAGCACGCCGTGGTCACAGCAGGGTCTCAAGGGCTGCTACAGATTCATTGAAAAGGTATGGAACCTCCAGAGCATCATGACAGACGAGGAGGGCTACAGCGCAGAGCTTGAAAAGCCGGTGCATAAGATGATAAAGAAGGTCGGAGAGGACTTCGAGAGAATGAAGTTCAATACGGCTATAGCGACGATGATGAGCTTTTTGAACGAGGTCTCAAAGAAGGGTTCAATAACAAAGGGAGAGTATAAGACGCTTATAACACTCCTTAACCCTGTTGCTCCGCATATGACAGAGGAGCTTTGGGAAATCCTCGGCGGCGAGGGGCTCTTATCACTGGCAAAGTGGCCTGAATATGACGAGGCAAAGACTGTTGACGATGAGGTTGAGGTTGTTATTCAGATAAACGGTAAGATCAAGGACAAGGCAATGGTTCCGGCAGATCTTGACCGTAACGGACTGGCAGAGCTTGCAATGCAGCTTGACAGTGTAAAGGCGCTTACGGAGGGTAAGAATATTGTCAAGGTGATTGCGGTACCTGGCAGACTTATTAATATAGTAGTAAAAGGCTAAGCGAAGGGAGAACAGACATATGGCATTCTGGAATAAGAAGAAAAAGGACGAGGAAGAACTGGAACAATATCTGGACTGCGCGATTC
>JBJEIV010000230.1:0-11718 GCA_051877395.1 Candidatus Ornithomonoglobus sp. | reverse complement strand
AAGCTCCTTACAGAAATGCGCAAAGATAACCCAGGTGCAATTGTATCTGCAAACGGAGAGATAACGGAACCGTATAAGCTTCGTAAGTATTTTAATAAAATACTTAGTATATGTAAAATAGCAAAGCTCCGCTTTCATGATTTGCGCCATAGCTTTGCTACAAAATGTGTCAGATTGAATTTCGATATAAAAACGCTAAGTGAAATACTGGGGCATACTAATATTTCAATGACACTTAACCGTTATGTTCATTCTTCAATGAAGGTTAAAAAGGAATATATGCAGCTCCTTACAATATAAGATAACAACAATACCAGAGTGACAGAGAATATCAGTTACTTTTCTGCATGATGGAAACTTTATTTTCTAATAGTAAAAGCGCGTTTTTCTTGTCCGTCACACTCATGCAGAGAAGCCGCTTTTTCCATGTAATAAAAAAATATAAAGCGTCAAAGCAACCGTCAGCAATTTGGATAAATCGCATAGCCGGTTGCTTTTTTTGTTGTAAAAATTAAGTATTAAACTTAAAAAAATAAAATCCAACAGTTTACAATTCAGTATTTTATATATAATTATTTTTTGATTTTTCTATTATTTTTATCGAATAACGTGTATTGTTTCTCATGTATAGCATTATACTCCAATTGAATATAATATTGCCATACTAATTTATAGAAAAAATATATTTTGACGGCTAAAAAATCTATTTATATTCCCCTGCAATATTTAAGCCGCAAATGGCTTTATGTTTTTGTAATCATTTTCCGGATTTAATTCAAACGGTAGTATTATTGCATTTATCGGGCTCTTCATGACATACTGAAATTTTTATTCTTCAATCTGTTGTTATATACTCCATTATCGCTTCATCATCGCTGTACTGATATAATCCGTCAAGCTCCCATGTCCGGTGAGTGAGCAGCATATAATAATCCACCTCCTGCGCATGAAGAGTATCATGGTTGTTCATCGGTGTTGCCAGACAATCCTTTAGTTTGTCATCCGCATACACATCCGGCAATGACAGTGCCGCATGACCGAACTCATGCCCTGCTGCATAGGTATACCATGAATAGCTGTAGAAAATGTTTGTCACATCCCGTCCGTCACCCGAATATATCCATATATTTTTATCATATCCGACCGATGCACTGGAAAAGCTCTCTGTACCGTGTACTATATCAAACTTTACCTTTATTTTCTCGTTTTCATCTGCCGCATCCACCTTCTCCAGATGAACCTTAACGGGCTTACCGTGATATTCACCCTCCCACATATCCTTTATACCTCGCGGGAACGCTTCCTCATATGTAATCTGGGTATTCGGAATGACATATTCTGATGCCTTACCCTCCATGCTGTATCTTGCATAAATATCAATGCTATCATTGCTTTCAATGACATTCACCGCTCTGCCGTTCAGGTACTGCGACAAATCCTCTGCATAGCATACTGCCCGGCATAACAGCATTAATGCTGTTATGCCCGATATAATTTTTCGTATCATATTTCCTTATTCCTTTCCTTTTGCGGAGGTTTCCCTCTCTGCTGTGCAAGCGCAGCCTTGCGCATATTAATTCTCCCTAATAATGACGGTCTTTGTGATAGGTTATTTTGCGCAGGCTGAATATTGCTTTTTATTGGTTTATTATCTGCCATACACGCCGCCGTCTGCACCTGCGGAGCACGAAATTCTACTGCAACAGGCTCAGGCACTTCAACTGTCTGTTCCTCACCGTCCAGAGCAAGCAGCTTTTCAAGCTCCGCCAGCCTTGCTGTCTTTTGCTGTAATTCCTCCTGCGGAAACGGCTTTCCTACCTCCTTCTTTGCGTTCTCAAGCTGAATTTAAAGATTTTCAAGAGTTGCGCGGCTGTTATCAAGCTGTACAGCGGCATTATTCAGGGAATTGTTTATTTGCGTAATATTTCCGCTCTCGTCCTTACCCAGCTCCGTTGTGTACTCCATATTACGTTTCAAAGTCAGTTTGAACTTGTTATAGTACGCATCATACTTTACTGACATATCAAAGCCTTTGTATTTTCCGATATTGGCTTTGCTGCGGTCTTTCATCAATGCGCAGGCTGACAATAACGCCTTTCCGGCTTCTGCTCTGTCGGTATATTCGTGCTCCATTATCGTCATAGGCGCAAACTACCCTTCGGCCGGCTCCTGTGATTTGAGAAATGCAACATCCTTTGCATACTTCTCTATAAATTCCTTTGTTTCTGCGATACGCTTCGGGAAATGCTGATGAATACTGTCCTGTAATGCATATTCGGTATTTGTATGACTCGCCTTTAACATTCTGAGCTTTGCAACGTCAATATCCAAGTCCATCTTCTCTTTGATTCTCGGATCTCCGGCGCAAAGCACCTTGACCTCTGCATAAGAGAGTGTTGCTTCATCGGCATCCTCGCAGGAACGCACTGGAGATTTACTCGTCATAATCTGTGATATGAATCTCTGTTTGTTCTCAAGAGTCTGCCAGAGATATGAATCAAATGTGCCGTTGGTGACATATCTGAATATATCAACCTCCGGATTTTCGTTTCCCTGACGTATTATTCGTCCGGAACGCTGCTGCAAATCCGCCGGTCTCCAAGGCGCATCCAAATCGTGCAGAGCAATCAATTTGTCCTGTATATTCATTCCGGCGCCGCATTTTGAGGTTGAGCCTATCATAATTCGAACAGTGCCTTTACGCATTTTTGCAAAAAGCTCCTTTTTCTGCGTTTCGGTTTTCGCTTCATGAATAAAAACAATTTCCTCCTTCGGCACCCCCCTGGCTGTAAGCTTATCACGAATATCATCATATAAATTAAAGCTTCCGTCTCCTTTCGGTGTGCTGAAATCACAAAATATAAGCTGCGTAGAACGGCATTCCGCCGTGTCATTCCATATCTTATATACATTGTCTATACACTGATTTACCTTTGTTCCGGGTTCATCGGTAAGCATCGGGTTCATCAGTCTTTGGTCTAAGCCTATCTTTCGCCCGTCATTTGTGATGCAAAGCATATTATCCTCATCGGGTGAAACCTCTTTATTATGAATTTTCTTTGCTCTTTCGGACAGGGCATCCACCATTTCTTTCTGTATCTCCGTAGGCTCAGCAACCACATTATGATAATGAGCTTCGGGAGTAGGAAGATTAAGCACATCCGCTGTCTTTATATCCGCACATTCCTTGAATATACTCATCAGCTCCGGCAGATTAAAAAATCTCGCAAACCTCGTTCTGCTCCTGTAGCCCTTTCCCTCCGGTGCAAGCTCGTTTTGCGTAACCGTTTCACCAAAGTTTGCCGCCCATGCGTCAAAATGCTGCCATCCCATATGTGAAAGTGTGTCATTTTGCAGATATTTCATCATTGTATAAACTTCAACCATCGAGTTGCTCACGGGCGTTCCGGTTGCAAAAACCGTACCCCTGCCGCCTGTCAGCTCGTCCATATAACGGCATTTCATCATAAGGTCTGCCGACTTCTGCGCTTCGGTCTGCGCCAGTCCTGCCACATTGCGCATTTTTGTGAAAAAATATGCGTTTTTAAAGTAATGGGCTTCATCAATATACATTCTGTCTACGCCCAGCTCTTCAAAGGTTACTACATCATCGCGCTTTACGCTGTCTACAAGCTTTTCAAGACGTACCTCAAGATTTTTCTTTGTGCGTTCCAGCTGCTTTACCTGAAAATTTTCAGCGTTGCTGTTTTTTAGTTCTGCTATACCTTCCACGACCTCATCTATCTGACGCTGTATAAAACGCTCCTGCCGTTCTGCTGAAACAGGTATCTTTTTAAGCTGTGAATGACCGATTATGACTATATCAAAATCTCCGGTTGCAATCTTAGCGCACAATCTCCGTCTGTTCGCTTTCTGAAAATCCTTTGAGGTTGCTACAAGCACATTTGCGGACGGATAAAGCCGCAGGACATCCGCTCCCATCTGCTCCGTAAGATGATTAGGAACAACAAACAAGGATTTATTGCATAAGCCGAGCCGTTTATTTTCCATAGCGCTTGCTATCATTTCAAAGGTCTTGCCCGCTCCCACTTCGTGTGCAAGCAAGGTATTACCGCCATAAATGGTATGTGCTATTGCATTTAATTTGTGCGGTCTGAGTTGTATTTCCGGTGTCATTCCGTTGAATACGAGGTGCGAACCGTCATACTCTCTGGGACGAATACTGTTGAATTTTTCGTTATATAATTTCACAAGCTCTGTGCGCCTGTCATAATCCCTGAATATCCAATCCCTGAACTTACTCTGCAAAAGCTCCTGCTTCTCACAGGCAAGCGTTGTTTCCTTTTCATTCGGCACCCTGCGTTCCTTGCCGTCTCCGTCTATAATGGTATCGTAAATCTTTACATCGCGAAGATTGAGCGACTGCTCAAGTATCTCATACGCGTTAATCCTTCTTGTGCCGTATGTGACATTTGCCTTTATATTGCTGTAGTCGGAATTTTTCTTTGATATATACCATGCAGAGGTATGGGGTGAGTAATTAACTTTAATATCCCTTTGCCGTCCTATAGGCGTTTCAAGCAGCTCATACATAAACTGCTGAACATATCCGGTGTCAATCCATGTTGCTCCGAGTCTTACGTCAATTTCCCCTGCTTCCAAATCCTTCGGCATAACCTCCTTAAGCGCAGTTACATTAGCTTCAAATATTGGCTCATCCTTTGCGTAAACCTCTGCCATACGCAGCTTTTCACGAATATTTCCCGATAAATATTCATCGGCTGTTTCATAAGCATAATTTCCATTTTCATCAATCGTCATCGGATTCGGGTATATAACTCCCCTTAAATCAGAAATTATCTTATCCTCGGAAAATCCGGTGAGCTCCTGCATATACGGAATATCAATCCGCGCTTTTTCACCGATAGATACCGCCAGCGCTTCTACTGCCGTTTCAACCTTCGTTACCTCCTGCCGCTGTTTGATTGTCCGTTTTGTGAACATATCCGCTTTTCGTTCCAGATTGCCCTGTTCATCAAGCACCTCCAGAGAGGACAACAGATAATAGTCCGCATCCTCCCGAAAGGCTCTGCGGTTTCCTAAGCTGTTTATTAAACCATATTTCTTTGTAAAGCTGTCATATATGGTATTCAGTTCCTTCTGCTGTTCGGCAATCACATCATCACCGTAATCCTCTAATTGCAGCTCCATAAGTCTGCGTGTGCAGTCACGGATATTAATCATACCCTTAACACGCTCTGCGGTCGCTGAGGGAAGTTCTACCTTGTCCATTTGTGAATTTACCCGATAATATATATCACCGTCAACAAGGGTATAGCTGTAATTCTTTACGTTCGGATCGGCAGGTATTGAAACGCGCTCCGCTCCCTCTGCCGGCTCTGAAATATCGTCAAGTGTTATTTCGGGTATATAACCATTTATGTTTGAAATAGCTTTCGCAAGCTGTTCGGACAGATCTGCTCCCTCTATAGGTGTGCAGATTACCTCCTCCCTTCCATACATCTTGTTTATGCCCATTTTCAGCTCACCCATAACCATTTCGGGATGCTCTATAAAATAGCTATTTACAGGCAAATCATCTTCATTGCGATTTACAAATACCCACTCAGGCTCTATTTCAACCATTCTGTCACGTTTTTGAAAGAACAGAATATCTGATATTACCTCTGTTCCGGCATTATCCTTAAAGGCATTGTTCGGTAATCGAATCGCGCCCAATAAATCTGCTCTCTGCGCAACATACTTCCTTACAGACGGATTTGCCTTATCCATAAATCCCTTTGATACCACTACGGCAACTACTCCCCCGGCTCTTACCTTATCAAGAGATTTGGCTATAAAATAATCATGGATATTAAAGTTATACTTGTTATATCTTTGGTCTGCGACCTTGAAATCGCCGAACGGAACATTACCGATAACCACATCATAAAAGTTGTCCGGCATATTCATCTTTTCAAATCCCTGCACCTTTATATCCGCATGAGGATAAAGCTTTTGGGCTATACGTCCGGTTATGCTGTCAAGCTCTACGCCGTACAGCTTAGAGTCTGACATATCATCGGGAATCATACCGAAGAAGTTACCGACACCGCAGGACGGCTCCAGAATATTACCGCTTTCAAAGCCCACATTTGACAACGCGGTGTACATGGCATTAATAATTGTCGGTGAGGTGTAGAAGGAAGATAGTGTTGAAGCTCTGTCGGCTGAATATTCATCTTCCGTAAGCATATTTTTAAGCTGTGCATATTCATTGTTCCAGCTCCCGTTTTTATCATCAAAGGCTGCGGCAAGACCGCCCCAGCCGACATACTGCGATAATATCTCCTGTTCTTCGGGAGTTGCATACCTGTCCTCTGATTCTATAATTTTAAGAGTGCGTATTGCTTCAAGGTTGCGCTTGAATTTTGTTTTATCTCCGCCTGTTCCGAGGTCATAGTCCGTGATTTTAAAGTTATCCGGTATTGGGATATTCTGAACCTCCGGCTGCCTTTTGATTTCAGTCTGCTGTTTCACCCACTGAGTAACCCTGTCAAGCGGTTCTACCCGGAATATGGGAAACCCTGCACCGCTCTGAAAGGTTTTATCAATCAGTGATACTTCACTGCCCCGTATACTTTCAATCTCAAAGCTGCGTCCCTCAATCTCAAGCTCCGTACCTACAGCAACAGCCGCAGCCGCGGCAGTCTGCTCCTTTGCTGACTGTTCTTCCTCTATTTCTTCCTCTGTTTCTTCTTCGTCAGAGTTATCTTCCTCCATACTGCTATCGGATTCTGATACATCAGCTGTTTCAACCTCTGCTGTATCGTGAGTTTTGACATCCTGCTGCCGGTTATGTGCTGCCTCATACTGTCTTACCGCCTCATTATCACCGACAACCTCAGTAACATTGCCGTCTCTGTCATAGTTCAGTGATATATCGTTATCATTAAATACAACAATAGCTTGTTCTTTTACATAATTGGTGTGTCTGATATTATTGAACCAATTCCCTGCAAACGAATTTAATTCCGATACACGCTTCGTATCAAGCCGGCCGTTTTCAGACTCTGCATACTGATATATTCCCATATTATCCTGTCGATACGTTCTCGGTGATAATGTGCCTTTATCGGTATCTATCTCAAATTCCATTTCCGGATCATACATTAAATCACCGTTCTGTGTGTATGTATGGGATATGGAAATCCGACTATCCGCCAGCTTCTCAATGGTAAGCGGCATCATGGCTCCGCCCGCCTGAAAACGTATATATCGCGCTTCGCCGCTTACAAACTCCGGCGCTATAGAATTTATGAAGTTATAGTTGCGCTGTTCTGTTGTCAGACTTTGCCGCGGTCTGCGGTTCAATGCCCGCTCTACTTTTCTGACCACATCGGTATATGTAATCTTGAAAATGTAGTCCTTCATACGTTTTTGGAAATCAGCATTATCATAATACAGCCTGTAAAACCGTTCGTTTCCCTCAACCAGAATATTTACAGCAGCTCTGTCTACCGCGCTGTCACATTCGATGCGAATATTCTCGGCATCCGAATTTGTATGTGCATTTCTATATGCCGCATCCCTTGTTACGGCACGAATAAGCGTTGCTGCGTGCTGATTAAATATATCCCTGTCCGTTATTTCAATTTCCGATTCGGATATTTCTTCAGGAGAGGGCATAATGGTTCTTGTGACACTATGTACATCTCCGTCTATATCGGCTACCGCAACACTTAAACCATGCGACACCAGACGGCTTATATATAAATCTGCCGCATGAACCGGAATACCGCACATGGTAACACGTTCAACTCCGTTATCTCTGCCTGTTAATGTAAGCTCCAGCACCTCTGAGGCATGTACGGCATCATCGCCGAACATTTCATAGAAATCACCGACGCGGTAAAATACGATTTCTTCTCCGTATTCTGATTTGATGTTTGAATACTCATTATACCAAGGCAGATATACAGGTTCAGATTTTTGCAGTTCCGGCACTACGCTAAGCTCTTCTCTGAAACGATAGGCATTGTTTCTTGCATATACGTCCGTTGTGCTCATCTGTATGCGCTCCAAGCAATCCATAAGCGCGTCACGGTCTGAAGAATCATTTACAATCTCTGCTATATATTCCTCTGATGAGTCTATCATGTCGGATAAACCGAACTGTTCAAATTTATTTCTGTCTGATATATCTATCGTTTCGATAAAATAATACAGCCGCTTTGATATATCCTGCTGTCTCTCCGACAACGATAATTTACCGCTGTCCTCAACATATTTAATACGCTCATTTCGTACACGGGTTTCCTCCTGCATACGCTGATACCTCGGAATATCTTCTGTAATCTGCCGCTGTGTCATATATCGGTTCTCGGTTATAAGACTGCTTATACGCTCCGCCATATCGCTCCATGATATTACAGCCGGTATTGCCGCGCCTCGTTTAAACGATATATCCTTTTTATCATAGGAAATATATAACCCTGTTCTGTTATATCCACCGCCGAAGCCAAAAACAGATTTGAGGTAAGCTTCCCGTTCCTTATTGTCCGTATGCTCTGTGAAGAACAGATATATTTTTGTTTTACTCTGATTATACTCGTCTCTGCCTATAAGCTGAGCTGTTACCTCATCCTGCGTCACAAACTGCTCTGCGGTATTCTCATAGTGTTCAGCACTAAACTGCTCGCGCTCAAGATTCAGGTCGGAAACTATCTTATTCACCTTAGCCGGTTCATACAGACTGAACTTCATTATGTTTTTATCTACCGCATATCTTTCTGCCATCATTACTGCGGCATAAATGAAATCCGATCTTGTTTCAGGCTTATCAAGCAGTCTCGCAATCCTCGCCGTACTGTCAGGGAACCCGCTCTCAAACCATTCCGGCTCAAACAGCTCATCCAATTCGGGATATTCATCAGAATTTATATCCTGCCACATATACCAAAAGCTGCGCGCGGCTCTGTCAAGCTCAAAGCTGTGCATCTGCTCTATTGTTTCCTCAGGAGCAAACCTGCCCTCGTCAAGCATTGCCTTAACACGTTCTGCAGCGCTCTCCCACGAAACAAATTCACATATTTTATTATTGCCGTATGTTGAATCTCCTACAGTGTACCGGATAAAATTATCACTGCATGAAAAGGCAATATTCAGTCCGTCAATTATCAAACCTTTCTTAACACCGCTGAACTCATTTCTGAGAAAATTTGCATTTTCCAGTGTACTGTTGCCCTTGCTGAACTCTATGCAGATAGTCATAACACTGTCTTCGCCATAGCCGCCTGTTTTCAGAAATTCCTCTGCAGCCCTTTCACGGATAGGATACAGCTTATAAAAGGCTTTTTCTTCCGCAGAAAAATATCTGTCCTCCTGAATCAGTTCGCCTATACGTCTGGCAGCAGCGTTCCATGAAATTAATACTTTGTTCTCTCCGCGTGTAATCTTAATACCCTTTGCATCGTGCCATTCGTCAATTCCCGAACCCTCCATGACATAATTGGAGCCGCCGGTGCCGTATTCGTTCTTTAAAAATTCTATCGTTTCGGATATGGGAGCAGTTTTTTGATAATATTCATATATTCTGAATTTACTGCGTTCAAAGCTGCTGCCGTATCTCAAAGCGGCATCTATAGCCGTCTGATTGATAACATCCTTTGGCGGCTCTTCCTCCTTGGATGAATCCTCCTCGTCAGGCTCATCAAACAGTGAAAGCTGAGTTCCTTTAGCCGGTCTGTCGAGAAATTCTCCCAAATTAATCATTGTTTCATATCGCTGAGCCACCGACCACCAATCATGAAACGCCTGTGCGGTGCGGTTTGGGTAGCTGCCCTGCCAGAAAAGCAATCCGTTTTCGTAAGTCTTATATCCTACCCTCTCATTGAACTTTCCCACAAGCAGCTCGGTAAAATCTTTATTGAATATATTCTTTACATATTCGGTGCGCTCAGTATTTTTATAATGACCTTGAAAATACGATACAATATCATCCTTTGTCGCGCTCAGATAAGGTGTAGTTTTGATGATTTCATTGATGTACTCGTTGTTATAGAAATACGGTATATCGCTGTCCTGAGCTTTAAGATCATAATAGCTTAATTGAGTATCAATTCCTTCATCAGAGCTTCCTCCACTATCGCCTGAATCGTATTCATGTGCTTTGTCCACGCTGTCCCGTCCGATTTCAGCGGCGACGGTGACTGCTTCAGCAGATTTTCCGTTATTTCTCGCTCCCGCTTCTCGGCTGTCTGCTGTATCTCGTTCAGATGTTCGTTCAGCTGCCCTGTCAGTATCAGCTGATTGTACAATATCCGCCTGTGCTTCTGCAGAAACTGCTTCCTCATCCGTGCGTACTTGCCCAACGTCTGCTGTTTGTCGTTCCTGTTCTCCATGCTGCTGTCCATACTGTAACTCCTTCCGTTTTTGTAATTCATATTCCTTTACCGAGCGTTCAATCTGCCGTAAAGCTTCCTCGGACATATCACTGACCGCTGTGCCTATCGCCGCAACCGTATATATTGTGTTATAGTCACATATCCCCGACAAATCCTGCAACGGAATATATTCCTCCGCATCGTAGCCGCATCGGGTGTAGATACTGTATGCGATACTGTTTACGGCAACATCACGAAAGCTTTTTGTGATATTTGCCTCGTCCAAATCCTCCAGAAAACTGTCCCTACATGAGGATAGAAGCTCCCTGACATATTCATCAAGATTATCTCTGACTATTTCCTCTGCCATCATCGGAACAGCTTCGCTGAAATTCATGCTGCTTATCCCAAAATGCTCATTTATTTTCTCCGTAACCGCCTGCGTATTTTCTTCCGTAACCATCCACCTCTGCGGCACACGGCTCCTGCTCCGGTATCTGCCGGGAATAGTATCCGCTACATCAAATACATAATGCAGACGCGGATTATCACCGCTATGGTCAATAAGGGCAATACCCTTTGAGCCTTTTGCAATATATCGGTTCATTCGTTTATTCCACAGCTCGATTTCCGCACAAGCTGTAGCTTCCGGCCGCTGCGCATACAGCAGCAGCTGATCCGGAAAGCTGTATTTATACAGATTTGTCGCTGTAATTAAAAAATCCCGCCAATGCTCTGCATTGCGGGTAATGTTCTGAGCTGTTTTCTGCTGCAGCTCCATATAGTATTCTAATTTGCTTTGTCTTGTTTGTGTTCGTATAGGCATATGCCCTCCTTCTCTGAAAATATGCAAACAAAAAAGCCCTCATTTCAAACAAGGGCATGAAAATATTCTGAAAAAATTGTTGAACTATGTACTATTTTATACTATAATATCCTTATCCCACATTGTGGGCAGGAACAGGCAGGCTTTTACGACTGCGGTACATAACGGACGGTTTAGCCACTCCCCGCATAGAGGTTCTATGCATCCTTTTTCACATATTCGTATGTAGATTGAGGAAAGGAGATGGTGCGCGATGAAGAAATTCATTTGTAAGGCATTAGAAATTTTGCTTTATATCGCTATTATTCTTGTCGCATTTGCGACAAAAGTAAGATAACCGCCCATTTCACACACACTAAGGACGGTTATCTAATAAACTGTTACTAGTGGCTGAACCGTACTGCATGAGTATCAGTTCTGCCTTTTCTTGCTTTTATTATAGCATATCAGCCTTATGCTGTCAAGCATATTTTTTCTTTTTCACATGAGCTTCTCTGTGTTGTCAAGAGATATGAACCATTTCTCATAAAAAGTATCGCTGATCTC
>JBJEIV010000229.1:0-11801 GCA_051877395.1 Candidatus Ornithomonoglobus sp. | reverse complement strand
GACTATAGAAAACTTAGTCAAAAGCATATATAACGCGCTTACGGAGACCCGAAAGTCTCCGTAAGTTTTTTATATGTAGGAACGGCTTAACCAAGCCGTTCTTGACTGTTCCTTACTTCAACTGGAATGAAGTACAGTCTGTACACTCTACCACTGTCGGATTTGCTTCATGGGTTCCGACCTCAATGGCTGACAGAGAACAGAAATCCTCATCCTTGCAATGATTTCTGCACTGTGTCACTGTGCATTTGATACTCCTGTTCGGATTACAACTACAACTCATTTTGTGTGTCCTCCCGGATAATACTCTACGATCCAGCCGTAACTGAGTTTATAACTGTTTCGGCTGAACCATGATAATAGAAATGGTTTTTCAGTGCAGTCCGCCGTTTATATTCCGTTCCCGGCGCCGTTGCTTCACAACTCCCCTGCACAATAATAGTATATCCCGTGCCCTCTGTTTTATTAATGGTAAATTAATGCAGATCATGCCCCCATTACTCTCAGCGCAATAACACTCATATCATCCTTGGCAACGTTTTTGTTTTTGGCAAGGGCCGTATCCATTACCTCCTTTGCAAGCTCGTCCATACTTTCAAACGGCTTAATGATTATATTCCTTAACCATTCCGTCCGTGATGCCGCATAGCCCGCCTCTGTTATACCGTCCGTCAGCATAAGTATGACATCGCCCTCATTCAGGCTGATGCTCCTGTTGTCAAGCCGTATATCAGAGAGTATGCCGACCGGAATACTGTTTGATGATAATACCTTTACCTCATCACCGTTTAATATAACCGTTTCGGCGCTTCCTATTTTATAAAGCTCAGACTTTCCGCTGTACAGGTCTATACACAGCAGATCAACGGTTGAAAACATCTCATTATTCATATTAAGACATAACGCTGAATTTAAAATACCCAACGCGGTTTTTACGCTGAATCCCGATTTTAGAAAGCTTGTCAGCAACCGCAGGGTCGCTGTACTTTCATACTTCGCCTCGCTGCCGCTTCCCATTCCGTCCGCGATTATCGCATAGAATCTGCCTCCGTCCGCATTAAACACCGTCACGCTGTCGCCGTTCACGTTTGAATGCTCCTGAGGCAGCTGTAGCACTGATGCTTCAACAGTAAAATCCGGCTTGGACACATACTTGCTCAGTCCCTCCTCAGTTTTTTCAAAGCTTACAGGACGCTTTAAAACCTCCGAGATCACACCCTCAACAGCATTTTGTCTTACTACGGGCGGCAGCCTCAGATATACCTCACTACTTCCGCTCATGCTCTCTATCGCGCTGACCTCGTAAGGAATTATTCCAAGCTTGTCCAGGCCGTCAACAATTTTTTCCTCCTCTGTCTCAAGAAATCTGAAGCCCTCTTCAATATCGCCGGCCATACTGTTAAAAAGCTTGTTCAGCTCACCGTATTGAGTGGAAATGAGGTTTCTTGTCACAACCGCATCCGACCTTCTCAGGACATCTCGCTTATACAGCTCATACACATGATTGATCTCATATATAAACCAATCCGTGCGCACACATCTGTCACAGAAATGCTCCGGCACATTATCACTGTTAAGGCTGCCGTCCTTCTCAATTATGCCTATCAGTCCCAGAACATTTTTATAGGTTCTTCTGAAATCCGTCTGCCAGCATTTTCCGCACAGCTTACAGCCCTTGCATACCCTCTCGGCAGTTTCGTCAAGTATCACACCCACATCATCGGAATACTTTTTAAGCCTGCCATCCGAAACAGCCATAAAACACTCATGAAGGCTTGAAAACGCTTCTCCCGCCTTCCTCAGACGCATTATGAGATACTCCCTCATACGAAGATCGGGGCTTACCGACTCAACCTGCATTGACCTTGTAAAAAATGTTCTGAAGTACTCATGCACGATATTCGGAGTCACCAGAAACAACGCTGTTCCGATAAACGTATCTATCATTCCCAACGGCACATCGTAAATATTTTTTATATATATGAGAGTGACAGCTGTCCCGCATATGTAGCCTATCGCGCAGCCTATTCTTTTAAAGCTGTTCATAAATCCAGAAAATAACGCGCCAAGACCGTAAACTCCCATCATAATAACCGCATATGAGCCGGTCATTGATGCCAGAAATCCAATGCACAGTCCTGTGCAGCCCGCAATTGCAAGTGACGAATTAAGCGCTGTTATAAGCACCGCATAAACTGAAAATACACTTGTCAGGGTTATCGGTCCGATGCTTATTCCGTTAAGCCCCGCGATTATAACGCCCACAGTTATCGCCGCGCTTATGTATTCCTCCGCCGTCATTCTGCCTCTGTCGGAAAAATCCGATGCAATTATTCTTGATTTTCTGAATACAATATACATAAGAGATGATATTATGCTTTCCGTAAAAAGCAGAAAGAGGTCATAAATGCCGTTGAAGCCTGTAAAAAGCAGCGCTGCGCCGCCTATAAGCACGGACGCGCCGGAGGCTATCGATCTGACTACCTCATCCTCCTTTTTATATATCTTTATAAACAGCCAGTAGACAATAAGCGCTATCAGATACTTAGGTACCGCCGCCGCCCCTGCCGTTGTTATTACTCCGATACACATTGCCGCCAGTCCTATGTACGCGATACTTTTATCAAAGGATGCCGCGAAAAACGCTATTCCGAACGGCAGCATCCCCATTGCTGTAGCGCGAGATGCAAGTATCAGCATCAGTGACGGCATTATATCATTAAAAACAGGTATTCTCAGTGGCAGCTTACTCGGTGCAGCTTTTATCTCATTCATTGTTATTTATAGTCCTTTCGCTTATTATATTCTATGGTTTATTCTAACAGATTATACATACATAATTTGTCATATAAGGTTGTCGAATAGCCTAAATCGTTCGTCATAATTCTTAATTTTGGCAAAAAGTATTTACAATAACAAAAAATCGTGATAATATATACAATACAAAAACAAAAGGAGACAATTATGATCAGGATATTAGTATTTTCCGACACCCACGGAAAAATTGACTTATGTGAGCAGGCAATAAAAAATATTCCCTGCGACCTTATTCTTCATGCCGGAGATATTAACAGGGACGCAAGAACACTTATAAAGGAATTTCCCGATAAGGAAATACATTTTGTTCAGGGCAATAATGATTTTTATGACAGTGTCGCATATGATGAAATTATAGAAATCGGCGGCAAGCGGATATTTCTGACACACGGGCACAACTACAGAGTAAAATATGAAATGGATTACCGTACGCTTGCGACGCAGGCAAAGCGCAATGATTGTGATATGGCAGTATTCGGCCACACACACGCTGAATATGAGGGCGAAACCAACGGTATCAGGCTTCTGAACCCGGGCAGCGCGCGCTTTGGCAAGACCTATGGTATTATAGAAATTGAAGGCGAAAAAATAAAAACCTGTATTATATGAAAAACCGACGGCGCATTATTCTGCCGTCGGTTCCTGTTTATATCATTTTTTATTGCTTGCTCCCCATTTAGCCCAGGTCGGCGCGGAAACATCGTCCTCCTTCAGCTTAGGCGCGCGCTTCTTTATATTTTCAAGGGTGAGCAGACCCTCATGCGAGCAGTTTCTTTCAAGTCCCTTATGTATGAACTCCGCGCACTTATCCTCCATTCCCTTGCCGTAATAGCCGAGCGCCGCAAGGAAACAGCAGTGAACATAATTGTCACGCTCAAGATTACCCTCAAAGACAAGGAAATCCGGCAGTGATACCGCAAAATAATCTATTTCCGGCTTATCGTCTATATGCTCCTCAGCGTAATTGATAAGCGTATTGCAGCCCCCTATCAGTTTTTTCTCATCACCCAGTCTGCCGTACGCCATTGTTCTGAAAAAGTACATATCCGGCGGGGTATCATTGTAATAACGCATTGAGCTGAGATTGAACTCTCCTTTTGTCGCCTTTTTATAATATTCAATAGAATCTATCTTATCCACATTCTCATAGGCAAACCCAAGCATATAATACACATCGTTATCCATACTGTTTATCAGCTTGCCTTCTCCGAGATTTTCGGGATAGCGCAGAGCCTCCTCAAGATGGGCTATCGCGTCCTCATAATCACCGTCAAGCACAAGCTCGCGCGCAATACCCATATGAGCGTATTTATACTGATAACTTATCTTTCCTTCGCCTCCCTCCCACGGGTGGAACTTGTGACGCTTTATTGCCCGCAATGCAAATTCATAATACTTCTCGCAGTTCATGAGCGTGATATATTCCGTGAATAAATCGTCGCGGCTCTCAACAAGCTCTATATGGTCTATCATATCCTTTAATCTCTTTTTTACAGGCCAGTTGGAAAGCTTTCTCAGTAAATCAAGCTCATAGTATATTCTCGAATCATCCGGCGCATTCCTGAACGCTTTCTCCATGAGCTTCAGAGCTTCCTCCGGATCGTTCAGCTTATTGTAGGTCGCGATCGACAGATTTCTCAGTATCGCGCTGTTTTTCGGCTCTATCTCAAGCGCCGCCTTCCAGAGCTTTATCGCCTTGAACCATACACCCTTGTCATAGTACAGATTACCCAAAGCATACCGTGCAAACGCATCCTCAGGGCTGTTCTCAATGGCATAGTTAAGAACCATAATATCCTGCAGACGGTTCGGGAACGCATATGTCTTCCGGCACTTTGCCGCCCTTTCCAGCTCCACACTGCTTTCCGAACAATATGCCATATAGTAATGCAGCATCGGTTTATCATCCTCAGCAATCAGCGCAAGCACATTTGCAGCATCACCCAGCAGATTTGCCTCGGCATAGCAGATTGAAAGCTCCAGATAATTCTGTAGGCTGCCCCGCATAAGACGTGTCAGATCATAAAGCTTATCATAATTCTTTGACAGTAAAAACATCTCATATCTTGCTCCGAAGTCAAGCGGGTCTATAGCTATTGAATGAGCCGTAAAGTCTATTGCCTCCTCAATTCTTTCCTCATGCCTTAATAATGCGGATCTCAGTGTTCTCGCTCTCATATTATGCGAACCGCGCGCCAATGATTTATCCACAAATTCCAGCGCTTTTTTAAAGTTATCAAGCTTTGCGCTCACACATGCAAGCTGGTAAAAGCCCTTATCCTGCATCTTTCCGTCCCATGTGGCCTTATAAAAGGCATCATACGCCTCCTCATACCGCTTCTGCATCTTTAACGCAAGACCCAGATTATAATACGGCTCGCAGTCATACGGGTTGGGGTTCAGATATGTCGCGCGTTTAATAGCGTTTCTGAAATGCTTTTCAGCCTCGTCAAACAAACCTTTTTTATAAAGTATTTTTCCGTAACCGTTGTTTAATCTTATATCAAGAGGATCACGTCTTAACCCCTCAAGATAATATTCCTCCGGTCTGCGCGTTGCATGACGATACTGCTCAAGATGAACCGCCGTAAGATAAAGCTCCTCCAACGACGCAATATCCTTTGGCGCTCTTGCCGCCTTTGCAGGCTCGGGAGTTTTTCCGTGGAACTCGCCCTCCGGTGTATATTTTAATAATATGTCATCATTCTTTTTCTTTATAACAAGTGTCAGGTCGGTTGCCTCATCCTCATTTTCAAGCTCGATCCACTTATCAAATCCGTTCTCCGGATCAAGAGCCACAGTCTCTTTAATATATGGTGATGTGGCCTTCGCGCCTGAAAGCAGAACACGCACCTTGATCTGTGCCGGAGCATAGAGCATTATATGCGCTTTTTCGTCCTCAACCTCCAGATTTGCCATGACCTCAAGCGATGCGTTCTTTACCGCGCCGATATCCTTATACGGCATGAAATACTGCTTGAAGGTCTTTTCCTCATACGGCATAAGAAAAGTGAAATCAGGCTGATTATCGGTGAACACTCCTGTCATAAGCTCAATATACGGGCCGTTTTCATCTGTCAGATTTCTGTCCCATGCCTTGCCGAAATCACCGCAGCCCCATGTCCACTGCTTTTTGCCCGGTGAAACGTGATGATCCGCAATGTGCATAAGTCCGGCATTTACACCGTAATCATAGTTTCCCACAAAATCATAATCCGAATGATAAGCCATGTATGAGGTGGGAACGGGAATATTTTTATATCTTGATATATCAACGCCCTCACTGTAGTCCATGTTATAATATGTACCGGTTGCTATCGGGAACTTTGACACTCCGCGCTTACCGTGATCCATAACCGCATGAACATCGGGCGGGAATATTGATTGTGTATTCTCATTTACCGCTACCGCCGGATTTGCCCACCACAGAAAGGTCTGCGGAATCTCTGTCGGATTATACAGCTTACCCTTTATTTCAAGATATGCCTTATCAGGATAAAGCGTAAAGCCCGCCATACCCTTTGTATGATACATATTTTCGATCTCACCGCACCACACGGTTACTGAGCCGTCGTCATTATGCCGAATATCATAGTCAACACAGTCAAAGGTTGACGGACGGTGATGCTGCGGCCAGTTGAACTCTATACCTCCTGAGATCCACGGACCCGCAAGTCCGACCAAAGCCGGCTTTATTACCTCGTTATAATATACAGCGTCATAGCCGTTTGTCTTGTCATACATTCGCTGGATTCTGCCGCCTAATTCCGGCAAAATCATAATTTTCAGATATTTATTTTCAAGGAATATTGCGATATACTCCTTATCAACCTTTTCATCGCTGACGCTCTCCGTCACAGGATGTGGGTACACCTTTCCCGAGCTTCCCTGATAGACACGCTTTTCAAGAAACATAGGGTGCCTGCACGGCTCCCCCGCTTCATAGGTAGGTATTACCACGCGCTCCTGCGTTACCTTTACTTCATCCATTTATATTATCTCCTTGCTTAAAGGCTTCCGGTTCCCATATACTTCTTCAATTAGTATATCACATAAACCGTGATTTCGCAACCAAAAAAACAAAAAAAACACATCGCCGCGGCGTGTTTTGCGCCATGCGATGTGTTTTTTATTTTTAATTAAATTAGTCAACGAGTTCAAGAATTGCCATCTGAGCTGCGTCGCCGCGGCGCTCGCCAAGCTTGTAAATTCTTGTGTATCCGCCGTTTCTGTCGGCATACTTCGGAGCGATTTCGCTGAACAGCTTTGTTACAACGTCCTCCTTAGTGATGAATGCCAATGCCTGACGGCGTGCTGCAAGTGTGCCCTTCTTACCAAGAGTAATCATCTTTTCAGCCATGCTTCTTGTTTCCTTAGCGCGTGTTACTGTTGTAGTAATCTTACCGTTCTCTAAGAAGCTTGTAACCTGGTTACGAAGCAATGCTCTTCTCTGATCTGTGGGCATACCCAATTTTCTCTGTCCCGGCATAACCGTACCTCCTTCTCTACGCTAGACAAAACCTATGGTTTTGCTGTGCTGCAAATGATATATGCTTCGCAGCATCTCATTTGTTCACTTAATCTTCTTCTTTCTTAAGGTAAAGACCTAATCCATTCAATTTGCCTATTACTTCTTCAAGCGACTTTCTTCCGAGGTTTCTTACCTTCATCATGTCTTCCTCCGACTTGTTTGTAAGGTCCTCTACAGTGTTTATACCTGCGCGCTTTAAGCAGTTGTATGAACGAACCGAAAGGTCGAGCTCCTCGATAGTCATTTCGAGAACCTTTTCCTTCTTGTTTTCTTCCTTCTCTACGATGATTTCCGTATTCTTCGCATCCTCTGAAAGATCCACGAACAGGAGCAGAAGCTCATTCATGATCTTTGCCGCGAGCGATACTGCATCATCAGGCTTTATTGTGCCGTTAGTCCATACTTCAACAGTGAGCTCCTCGCGGTCTGTATACTGACCGACGCGGACATTGTCAACTGTGTAATTAACCTTAGTTACAGGTGTGTAAATAGAGTCAACCGGAATTACACCTATAACCGGCTGAAGCTCAAGCTTGTTCTTTTCCGCAGAAACATAGCCTCTGCCCTTAGACAATGTGATTTCAGCATACAATCTTGCATCTGAATTCAACGTAGCGATATGCAGATCAGGATTGAAAATCTCAACGTCACTGTCACATTTGATATCGCCGGCTGTAATTTCCTGCGCGCCCTTTGCGTCGATGTAAACAGTCTTTACTCCATCGCTATGAAGCTTTATCGCCATCTTCTTGAGGTTGAGAATAATTTCCGTTACGTCCTCAACCACACCCGGCACAGTTGAAAACTCGTGCTGTACACCGTCGATCTTGATCGATGTGCAGGCAGCGCCGGGAAGTGATGATAACAGAATCCTTCTGAGTGAATTGCCGATCGTTGTGCCGTAGCCTCTTTCAAGCGGGCTTACAACAAACCTGCCGTATCTTCCGTCTTCACT
This sequence comes from Candidatus Ornithomonoglobus sp., assembly GCA_051877395.1. Taxonomy (GTDB): domain Bacteria; phylum Bacillota; class Clostridia; order UBA1381; family UBA1381; genus Ornithomonoglobus. The sequence continues at coordinate 3,498 of JBJEIV010000229.1, read as the reverse complement.
CAATTCCGCAACTTCAATATTCGGCTTTTCCATTTCTATCATATCGGAACCCTCCTTCTTAAATTAACCGGCTGCCCCGCAGCCAATCTAAACATTATATTCATTCCACTTACCGAGGGTAACGTGTTATCCGCGCTGCCGCTTGCGCGGCTGTACGGAATATTGCACCGGAGTCCGTTATATACAGCCGTAAAGACCATATACGGACCCTGTGCAAAGGCGTTATTATTTTGAATAAAGTTCGACAATAAGGTGTTCCTCAACGTCGTAATCAATGTCTTCTCTGTCTGAAAGCTGAAGTACTCTGCCCTCAAGCTTATTCTTGTCCATGCTGAGCCACTTCGGGATTACTCTCTTTTCGTTTGCTTCAACGATTTCCTTCATTCTTGCGTTGCCCTTGCTCTTCTCTCTTACAGCGACAACATCACCCGGCTTAACAAGGTATGACGGAATATCTACCTTCTTGCCGTTTACAAGGATGTGACCGTGATTAACGATCTGACGCGCTTCCTTACGTGTATTTGCAAGGCCGAGTCTGAATACTACGTTGTCAAGTCTTGATTCGAGAATCTGAAGAAGATTCTGACCTGTAATACCTGCCTGCTTTGTAGCCATTACATAGTACTTTCTGAACTGCTTTTCCAATACACCATAGATAAACTTAACCTTCTGCTTCTCGTTGAGCTGAATGCCGTATTCTGACTGCTTTCTTCTTGACTGCTTCGGGTTTCTGTTTGTAGTCTTGTCATAACCCATAACTGACGGTTCTATGCCGAGAGTCTTACATCTCTTAACGATCGGCTGCATATTTCTTGCCATGCTTTTAACCTCCTATACAATACACTAATCAGACTCTTCTTCTCTTCGGCGGTCTGCATCCGTTATGCGGGATCGGTGTTACATCCTTGATCATTGTAACACTGAGACCTGTTGCCTCAAGAGCTCTGATTGCCGCTTCACGACCTGCGCCGGGTCCCTTAACGTAAACCTCAACGGTCTTCATTCCATGCTCCTTAGCAACCTTTGCCGCTGTCTCTGCAGCTGTCTGCGCGGCGAACGGAGTGCTCTTTCTTGAACCTCTGAAGCCAAGACCACCTGCGCTTGCCCATGAAATTGCATTTCCGGCTGTATCAGTGATTGTAACTATTGTATTATTAAAGGTTGAGCGGATATGAGCTGCACCCTTTTCAACGTTCTTTCTATCACGACGACGTGTACGTGTAGTTTTCTTTGCTACTTTAGCCATTTACGAGTCCCTCCTTAATTATTTCTTTTTACCTGCAATTGTCTTCTTCGGACCTTTGCGGGTTCTTGCATTATTCTTTGTGTGCTGTCCTCTTACAGGAAGGCCCTTTCTGTGTCTGATGCCGCGGTAGCAGCCGATTTCCATCAGACGCTTAATGTCCAAAGCAACCTGTCTTCTCAGATCACCCTCAACTGTGTATTCACTGTCAATAACTTCACGAAGTGAGTTTACTTCCTCGTCTGTAAGGTCCTTTACTCTTGTATCCGGATTAACGCCTGTCTGAGCGAGTATCTTCTGACTGCTCTTGAGGCCTATTCCGTAGATATAAGTAAGACCGATTTCAACTCTCTTCTCTCTTGGTAAGTCAACACCTGCTATTCTTGCCATACTTTTCTACACCTCCATTAAAGATATCATCAAAAAATTATAGTGTTGTTTGTTGTGTCTGCGGCTCCCGCGCTTACCGCGCAGAAAGCCTGTTTTAATTAAAGTAACTGCTTAACCCTGCTTCTGCTTATGCTTCGGATTTTCGCAGATTACCATAATCTTGCCTTTTCTCTTAATAACCTTGCACTTTTCGCAAATAGGTTTTACTGACGGACGTACTTTCATTTTACTACCTCCACTAATATTACTTAGAACGCCATGTTATTCTGCCTCTTGATAAGTCATACGGACTCATTTCCATAGTAACCTTATCACCCGGGAGAATCTTGATGTAGTTCATTCTCAGTTTGCCTGAAATATGTGCCAGAACACGGTGACCATTTTCAAGCTCTACTCTAAAGTTTGCATTTGGCAGCGTTTCCACAACTGTGCCTTCAACTTCAATAACGTCATCCTTAGCCATTTTATATACTCCTTTACGAGTTCAGAAATCTGCGGATCATATAATTCTCAAGCGATCCGTCGGCAAGCCCTGCCGCGATTTCTTCTGATATATTATAACTTCCCTGAATGTGCTTGAATTTCTTCTTTTTGGGATTTTCAAGCTTGCGTATTGCACCGTCTGCAACATATACGTAATTACCATCGGTACGAACAACAACATATGCCGTGCCGTTATCACGTCCGGCAATTGAGCGCACCATCTGTCCAACGCGAAATTCCATACCCACCTCTTACAGTGTCAGAATTTCACAGCCATCACGAGTTACAACAATGGTATTCTCGTAATGAGCAGCCAGGCTTCCGTCTCTTGTGACAACGGTCCAGTCGTCGTCGAGCACCTCGACCTTATAACTGCCCTCTGTTATCATAGGCTCTATCGCCAGCGTCATTCCCGCTGCGAGCTTCAGACCCCTGCCTGCTTTACCGAAGTTCGGTACCTCAGGCTCCTCATGAAGCGAGCGTCCGACTCCGTGACCTACAAGGTCACGCACAACCCCGTAACCGAAGGATTCGGCATACTGCTGAATTGCCGCTGAAACATCGCCCAGCCTTGCGCCGTGCTTCACCATTTTGATTCCCTCAAAAAAACTCTGCTTCGTTACATCAATAAGCTGCTGCGCCTCCTTGCTGATTGCTCCTACTGCAAAGGTTCTTGCGGCATCTGAGTGCCATCCGTCAAGAATACAGCCTGTGTCTATGCTTATGATGTCGCCGTCCTTGAGAACTCTGTGAGTTGAAGGTATTCCGTGAACAACCTCATCGTTTACCGATGCGCATATCGTTCCGGGGTAGCCTTCATAATTGAGGAAATTCGGTGTGGCGCCGTGTTTCTTATAAAAATTGTATGCGATCGTGTCAAGCTCCTTGGTCGTTACTCCCGGCTTGATTTTTTCTTCAAGCACGTCGAACAGCTCCCTTGTGAGCGCGCATGACTTACGCATTTTTTCAATCTGTTTGGCAGATTTAATGGTTATCATCAAATCACTCCAATTTATTAATCAGCTAATCCGAGAGCTTTTGCAACATTTGCTGTTGTATCCTCCAAAGCTTCTTCGCCCTTTGCAACAACGAGGATGCCCTTCGCTGCATAGAAATCCTTTATCGGCTCTGTCTGCTCATGGAAAATATTGAGTCTGTTCTGGATCGTTTCCGGAACATCGTCCTTTCTCTGGATAAGCTCTCCGCCGCAGCTGTCGCAAATTCCTTCTTTTACAGGCTTTTTGAAAATAATGTTATACGGCGCTCCGCACTTTGAGCACTCACGGCGCGATCAAAGTCTTTCGATTACCTTATCGTCCGCAACGTCCATAAGGAGTACCTTGTCAATTTCTACGCCTGCCTCGTCAAGCGCGGCTGCCTGA
>JBJEIV010000228.1:0-11981 GCA_051877395.1 Candidatus Ornithomonoglobus sp. | reverse complement strand
TAAGAACGATAATGCCGAATCTATACTGATGACTTTTATGCGCGGCAGCGGAATAAAGGGACTGTGCGGAATACCGTATAAAAGGGACAGGATCATCCGTCCGCTGCTTGACGTATCGCGGGAGACGATAGAGAATTACTGCCGCGAAAACAATATTGATTACGTTACAGACGAAACAAATCTTGAAACGGTATATACGCGAAACAAGATACGGCATATAATATTGCCGGATATTGAAACGAACATTAATCCGTCCTTTGTTGATACGGTCACGAAGAATGCCGCGGTGCTTTCAGCAGATGAGGATTTCCTTAAAGGCGAGGCAGACAAGGCGTTTGGAGAGCTTGTAAGGGATAATTCCATAGAAACAAAGGCTCTGTCACAGCTTCATCCCGCGGTTTCAACAAGGGTTATAAGAAGAATGATCAACGATATGTGCGGGACGGAGGATGTTTCATCATCGGTTGTTTCTGCCGCGCTTAGGCTTGCGCAAAAGAACAGGACAGGCTCGCGCTCCGACATTGCGCGGGGAGTATACGCGGCTGTGGAATACGGCAGGCTGTATCTCAGAAGAGAAACAGGCGGAACGGACAGCTTTGAATATGAGCTTATTATCGGCGAGAGCATCTATATCCCTGAAATGGGCTGCCGGATCCATATTGAAAAAGCGCAGGAACGGAAAAAGGACGGCTGGGAATACTTCCGACTGCCGCGGGAGGCTTGCAGGATATGTGTTAGAAGCAGGCGGACCGGAGATAAATTCATACCGTTTGGAATGAAGGGGATGAAGAAGGTCAAGGACTTTATGATAAACGAGAAAATTCCTAAGGATAAGCGCGGAAGCGTCGGAATTGTGACATTTGACGAAGATATTGCGTGGATCGCAGGCTACAGACGTGATGACAGGTTTAAATTTCACAAAAACGGTATAAAAATCAGACTGGAGTATTGAATTTATCTGAAAAATATGATAGAATAGATTATATTACCGATCAGGAGGTGGTAGCTTGCGAAAGCTTTTAAGAGATTTCGGAGTATGGATCATTGTACTGCTCATTGCGTATCTGTCGTATTCTTTTATTGCAAGGAATACGAGCAGTCAGCCGGAGGTGCTTTATTCAGATCTGATTTCGTCAATAAAAAATGAACAGGTAGATAAGCTTGTTATATCAGATAAATCTGTGACGGCGGAAATAGAAGGCGCGGCGTGTACAGTAAAAATTCCTTCACTTGACGCTCTGTATGCGGACGCGGGTGATGATATTGAGGATCAGATGGCAAGGGGAGTGCTCAGCGTTTCCTCAAAGCAGCAGAGATTCTCGATCGTAGGCTCGATTGATATTATATTCTCGGGTGTGCTCATTTTAATTCTTATTGTAATGCTTTTAAAACGAGGAAACGGCGGCGGTTTTACAAAGAGCCGCGCAAAGCTTATGATGGATAGAGGAAAGGTTACCTTTGAGGATGTGGCCGGAGCAATGGAGGAAAAGGCGGAGCTTGAGGAAATTGTAGACTTTCTCCGCGATCCGATAAAGTATACAAAGCTCGGCGCCAAAATACCGCGGGGTATTCTGCTTGTGGGCTCGCCGGGTAACGGTAAGACGCTGCTTGCAAAGGCTATTGCGGGTGAGGCAAACGTACCGTTCTTCTCAATAAGCGGATCGGATTTCGTTGAGCTTTATGTCGGCGTAGGCGCGTCACGCGTTCGTGATATGTTCGAGCAGGCAAAGAGAAGCAAGCCATGTATTGTATTCATTGATGAAATTGACGCTGTGGGCCGTAAGCGCGGCGCCGGTATGGGCGGCGGTCATGACGAAAGAGAGCAGACGCTCAATCAGCTTCTTGTAGAAATGGACGGCTTTGCCGACAATGACGGCGTAATAATAATCGCCGCGACAAATAGGCCGGATATACTTGATAAGGCGCTTTTAAGACCGGGTCGTTTTGACCGTCAGGTTGTGGTTGACTATCCGGATGTGAACGGCAGAGAAGAAATTTTAAGAGTTCATTCAAAGAATAAGCCTCTGGCGGCGGATATTGATCTGAGAAAAGTTGCAAAGCTCACAACAGGATATTCGGGCGCCGATCTGGCAAACCTTATGAATGAGGCGGCAATTTTAGCGGCGAAGCGCGGACATGAGAAAATAACAAACAGCGATATAGAGGACGCGAACCTCAAGGTCAGCATGGGCGCAGAAAAGAAGTCAAGAGTTCTTACCGATAAGGAGAAGAAGCTCACGGCATACCATGAGGCGGGACACGCGATCGCCTCGCGTGTTGTACAGCGTGAGCAGTACAAGGTTTCAGCGATCTCGATAATACCGCGCGGCATGGCGGGCGGCTTTACAATGTATCAGCCGGAAACGGATAATAAAATGTACAATTCGCGCAGCGAAATGCTCAATAACATTATCGGACTTCTCGGCGGACGTGTTGCGGAGGCGGTCATGCTTGACGATATAAGCACGGGCGCGTCAAACGATATCCAGCGCGCGACAGAGGCGGCAAGAAGCATGGTCGTTAAATACGGCATGAGTGACGAGATAGGTCCCGTATCATACGATGACGGCGGCGAGGTATTCCTTGGCAGAGATTACGGTCACTCAAAGCAGTATTCCGAACAGACCGCCGCTGCGATTGACGAGGAAGTAAAGAAGATCCTCAAGGCTCAGTATGAAAAGACTGAGAAGATTATAAGAGAGCACAGCGCGCAGCTCACAAGAGTTGCGGAGCTTTTGCTTGAAAAGGAAACAATCTCCGGTGAGGAGTTTGAAGAATGCTTTACGGCATCGGAAGGTGGTGAAATATAAATGGCACAGGTTACAAAGGATACACTTATCGGCGAGGCTCTTATGCTCGACATGAACATTGCCGATATTCTTATGAACGCGGGAATGCACTGCGTAGGCTGCCCCGCATCACAGGGCGAGTCAATCGAGGAGGCATGTCAGGTTCACGGCATGGAATGTGACTCTTTGGTTAAGGAAATCAATGAGTTCCTTGCAAAGAATGAAAAATAATTTAATGATCAGAGGGGCTGCATCAAAATGATGCAGTCTCTTTTTTCGTAAAAATTTCTTGACACACCGCATATATTATGCTATAATAATACAGTATGGATGTATTTTTATACATAAATCGAATAAATATAAGGAATGAGGAATTAACAATGAAAAAGTTTTTAGCAATCGCTGCTGCAGCAGTAATGGCAGTGGCAATGACAGGCTGCGGCTCGTCAACACCGGCAACATCAGAAAATGCTGATACATCAGCAGATTCGGATCTCGCATATCTCCAGGAGCAGGGAACAGTTAAGGTTGGTTACACAATCATTAATCCGCTCAACTATACAGATGAGAGCGGTGAGCTTGTAGGCTTTGAAACAGAATTTGCAACAGCAGTATTTGAGAAGCTCGGACTCACTCCGGAGTTCCAGGAAATCGACTGGGATTCAAAGGAAGTTGAGCTCAGCTCAAAGAATATCGACTGTATCTGGAACGGTCTTACGATCACACCGGAGAGACAGGAAGCGATGTCGATCACAATTCCGTATCTTGAGAACAGACAGGTTCTTGTTGTAAGAGCTGAGGATGTTGATAAGTATACCGCAAGCCTTGATGGCGCTAACGTGATCGCTGAGGCAGGCTCGGCGGGCGAGGAGCTTGCTACATCAGATGATGCGGCATTCACAGGCGCAAGCTTTACAGCTGTTCAGTCACAGGCTACAGCGCTTGTTGAGGTTTCATCAGGCACATCGGACGTTGCCGTAATTGACTATGTAATGGCAGGCGGCTCGGTAGGCGAGGGTACAAGCTTTGAGAACCTCGCAATCATCGACCTCGATTTTGAGTCAGAGGAGTACGGTGTTGCATTCAGACAGGGCTCAGATGTAACAGAGGAAGCAAACGCTGCTATGCAGGAGCTTGTCGCTGACGGTACACTCCAGACAATCGCTGAAAAGTACGGCGTAGAGGATCTTCTCCTCGTTAAATAAGGAAAAATAAGCGGGAGCACAGGGATGTGTTCCCCTTGCAGTTCTGCTGCGGGGGAGCTGCCTTGCGCAGCCCGCTTTTCGTTTGGATCGATAATATTACCACGGGAGTTTTGTCAATGGATAAATGGCTATCGCTTATAGACGGATTTCAGTTTAACCTGATCCTGTTCTTCGGCACTATAATCGCGGCGGTGCCTCTCGGACTTCTTATCTGCTTCTGCTCAATGTCGAAGTTCAAGCCGCTTTCTTATGTATCTAAGGTGTTTGTCTGGATAATCAGAGGCACACCGCTTATGCTGCAGCTTTTTGTCGTGCTTTACGCGCCGGGTCTGCTGTTACATATACCGATGAAGTCGCGTATGACTGCGGCATTTATCGCTTTTATCATCAATTATGCGGCTTATTTCTCGGAGATATACCGCGGCGGTATAGAGGGTATTCCAAGAGGACAGTATGAGGCAGGACAGGTGCTGGGTCTCACCAAGGTACAGGTTTTTATCAAGGTTGTGCTTATGCAGGTCGTAAAGCGTATTATGGCGCCTATGAGCAACGAGATCATGACGCTTGTCAAGGATACCTCGCTTGCGAGAACAATTGCCGTAGCCGAGGTCATGATGAGCGCGGAGCGCTTTTCAAAGGCGGGCGTTATATGGCCGCTGTTTGCGACAGCGTTGTTCTTCCTCGCAATGTGCGGACTTCTCACGCTTCTTTTTAACTTCATAGAAAAGAAGCTTGACTATTATCATGCGTAAGGGAGGCGGCTGAAATGTCAATACTTGAAGTAAAGGGTATCTGTAAAAGCTTCGGCGATAACGAGGTATTAAAGGGAATAAACTTCTCAATGGAAAGAGGCGAGATAATCTCTGTGATCGGTTCCTCGGGAAGCGGAAAAACAACTCTGCTGAGATGTATAAATTTCCTTGAAACGGCGACAAAGGGTCAGATCTATGTTGACGGCGAGTGTATATTTGACGCGGACTATAAGGGAAAGCTGTCAGCTTCGGAGATACGGCGCAGACAGCTTAACTTCGGACTTGTATTTCAGTCCTTTAACCTGTTTCCGCAGTATAACGTTCTTAAAAATGTCACTCTTGCGCCGCGGCTTCTCGCAAAGGAGCGTCCGGATTTCAAGCAGAATAAAAAACAGATTTATGATGAAATTGACATGCGCGCAAAGGAGCTTCTTGACCGCGTGGGACTTGCCGAAAAGCTTGACGCATATCCCTGCGAGCTTTCGGGCGGTCAGCAGCAGAGAGTTTCAATAGCGAGAGCGCTTGCTTTGGAACCGAAGATATTGTTCTTTGACGAGCCGACATCGGCTCTGGACCCGGAGATCACAAACGAGATTTTGAAGGTCATAAAGAGCCTTGCCCAGAAGCACATGACAATGATCATCGTAACACATGAAATTGAATTTGCAAAGAGTGTTTCGGACAGGATCATATTCATGAATGAGGGTGTAGTATTGGAGGACGGAACTCCTGACGAGGTTATCAATAATCCCAAAAACGAAAGAACAAAGGCGTTTTTGTCAAAAATGCTGTAAATATTATCGGACCCGCGGCAGTGCGTATGCCGCGGGCTTGCTTTTTAAGAGGTTTTTCTGTCCATATTTCTGTACTGTATCGCTTCGGCAAGGTGTACCGATTTTATATCGTCGCTTCCGTCAAGGTCGGCTATTGTTCTCGCAACCTTAAGGATTTTGCTGTGCGCTCTGGCGCTGAGACCAAGGCGATCATATGCCGAATGGAGCAGCCTGTCCTCTGCTTCGCCCAGGCGGCAGTATTTATCAAGCAGTGCGGACGTGAGCTGAGAGTTTGAGGTTATATTTTCTCCCCTGTAGCGTTTGGTCTGAATTTTACGCGCCTTGTTCACGCGTTCCTTTATTGCGGCGCTTGGATCGCCGGAGGGAAGCGCGGAAATATCCTCATATTTTATTGACGGTAAATCTATCTGAATATCTATTCTGTCAAGCAGGGGTCCGGAAATTTTTGCGCGGTATCGCTGAATCTGGTTCTGTGAACAGGTACACTGACGGTTGGGGTTATTGAGATTCCCGCATGGACAAGGGTTCATTGCGGCAACTAGCATTATGTTGCAGGGATATGTAAGTGTCGCATTGACTCGTGAAATTGTAATTACGCCGTCCTCAAGCGGCTGACGGAGCACCTCGAGGGTGTCGCGTCTGAACTCGGGAAGCTCATCAAGGAACAGTACTCCGCAGTGGGAAAGCGAAAGCTCGCCGGGACGCGGTATTACACCTCCGCCTGACAGCGCGTTTGCCGATACCGTATGATGCGGACTTCTGAAAGGGCGGCGAGTTATAAGCGGAGTATCAATCGGAAGAGTTCCCGCAATTGAGTGAAGCTTCGTGACCTCCAGCATTTCTTCAAAGGTCATATCGGGGAGGATGGTGCCAAGACGTCTTGCAAGCATGGATTTTCCGGTTCCCGCGGAGCCGGACATGAGTATGTTGTGGGAGCCGCTGGCGGCAACCTCCATAGCTCTCTTTGCGGTTTCCTGTCCCTTTACCTCCTGCATATCTATAAAGCTCATTGCGGCGGCTGTATGGTAATCCTCCATGTCTGCCTTAAAGGGCTTTATAATCGAAACACCGTCAAAATGGTCAAGTACAGCGGATAGCGACGAAACAGGATAGACCTGGACACCTTTAATAACCGCTGCCTCCTTTGCGTTTTTTTCGGGAACAAAGCATTTTGTAAATCCGTGCTCATATGCCGAAATTACCATCGGCAGAACTCCGTGAATGGAATTTACCGTTCCGTCAAGCGCAAGCTCGCCCAAAAAGACAGTATGCTCGGGATCATCAATATGAATCTGACCGGAGGCTTCGAGAATGGAAAGGGTTATTGCAAGATCAAAGCCGGAGCCTTCTTTGGGAATATCGGCCGGAGCGAGATTAATTGTTATTTTCTTTCGGGGATAGTCTGCGCCGCTGTTTCGTATTGAAGCCTTTGCTCTTTCAAGAGCTTCTCTTACTGTAGCGTTAGGAAGTCCGATGATAGACGATCCGACCATTCCGTTTGAAATATCTGTCTGAACATCTATAATAAATCCGTCAAGCCCTGAAAGTGAAACCGTATTGATCTTGGTGAACATAGCGCAAAACCCCTTTTTTGTCAAATTTCTACATTAATTATACAATATTTATACGATTTCGTCAACTGCTTTTTGTATGGTGAAAAAAATTAAATTTTTTTAGAAAAACTATTGACAAATGGATTATATAATGCTATAATAATCTATGTTGTCAGAGAGAAATGACAAAAATTAAATATAGCGGGGTAGAGCAGTTGGTAGCTCGCAAGGCTCATAACCTTGAGGTCGCTGGTTCAAGTCCGGTCCCCGCACCCAATTACAACAGCTCAAAAGCTTTGCTTTTGAGCTGTTTTTGTAGCAGAAAGGAACAAAGTGGTATCGCAGTCCGGTCCCCGCACCCAATAAACAACAGCTCAGAAGCTTTGCTTCTGAGCTGTTTCTGTGCCTGAGAGTAACAAAGTGATATCACAGTCCGGTCCCCGCACCCACATAAGAACGGTAATTTTGATAAAAAAATACCGTTTTTCTTTTTTTTTCACAAAACAGCGTAGGTATGCTGTTTTGTGGATATACGGCATAGTAAAAGCCCGACCTTTGGCAACAGAAAGTCGGTCTTATTTTTGTTTTGGGGTGATTTTGAGAAAAACTACCGTGTTTCTTTTTGGGGTAATCGTGTTTCTTTTTAAAAGTGATTGCTTGAAATTTTGGAGTTCGTGTTTCTTGTTGTATGGCATAGTTCAGAATGGATTAATAGCACATCAAACAAAATATGCAGAATTGTTCCGCTTTATTTCTATGTTTTTAATCTGATTTTTTTCTTTTTTCAAACTTATGACCATTAAATCAATACAATGATATCTGAAATCTTTTATAATCAGTTACTCTGAAACTATTCTTTTGAGAAAAGTTTCAGAGTAAGGGAAAAAGCTTCATTGTCCACAGTATATAGTCATCAATTATATTTTGCATATCAAAAATCGTTTTACGGTAGTATAAATTCCAAAAGATTAAGTCAGTAGTCATTGTAATTAATATAGTTAGGCAATTGTGAAACTAAGTTTTACAATTGCCTACTTAATTAATTCATAAACCCAATTCCTTCCGAAGTTCATTTTTTACATTTTCACTTGTAAAAGCAGCATTGACAGAATTGGAAAGCATGATTTTTTCCTGTTCGGGTGTAAGCCCGAACTCTCTTTCCATGTAGCGGAATTCGTCAGCCAATGTTATTCCTTCAATAGCCATATCATCTGTATTAAGTGTAACATTTATCCCATTATTCAGATAGTCCATCAGTGGATAATCAGCCATATTATCTACTGCGTGAGTTTGTCGGTTACTTGTAGGACACATTTCAAGATATATACCTCTATCCTTTACAAGCTCTACTACATTCATATCTTCGTAGATACGAACTCCATGTCCAATTCTTACAGCTCCGTATTCAATGGCATATCGTACACTTTCGGCTCCGTCAGCTTCGCCTGCGTGAATTGTAAATGGAAGACCATACTCTTTGGCTTTTGCAAAAAGCTCGGCATAATTCGAAGTAGGATAAAGTGCTTCCGCACCTGCAATATCAATGCCTGTCACTCCGCCGTCCTCAACAAGATATTTCTTTGCCAGCTCCACCGTTTCAAAATTAGCATCCTCGTTTCCTTCACCTCTCATACAGCAAAGAATAAGATTTGCCTTCAGATCTGTGCGTTTGAGTCCTTCCAGAGCAGCCAACACAGCATCCTCCTGAGACATTCCCTTTTCTGTATGAAGCTGAGGTGCAAAACGTATTTCAGCATATATAACTCCCTGACTTTGTATGTTTTCTGCAACCTGATATACAGCTTCACTCAGTCCTTCCTTAGTCATCATCAATGAATCAGGAAGTGCAAAGCATTTCAAAAAATCGTTTAGACTTGTACAATCCTCGGGAACCGTCAGAAGCTTTTCAAGCTCTGCATCATCGTTGGTGGGTAATTCCATTTCCTGAATTTCAGCCAGCTTTTTTGCTATTTCGGGGGTAATTGCACCATCAAGATGAAGGTGCAGATCAATATATTTATCTGCATATCCGACATCATTCTCCACAGATTTAATTGTATTTATGCTACAGCCGGATGCAAAAGCAACAGCTACTGATGTTATGGATAAGAATAAAATAAGTGATTTGAATTTTTTTCTCATTTAAATCTTCCTTTCGTTTTTTTAACTACTATTTCTTTTTCTTTTACAATATTATATCATATAGTTTCTATATTTACAATACCATATCTCGAAGATGTACTGAAAATATAAATGGTGTGCATTTTATCAAAATTGAAGTCCTTTGCCAATTACAACAGCTCAAAAGCTTTGCTTCTAAGCTGTTTTTGTAGCAGAAAGGAACAAAGTGGTATCGCAGTCCGGTCCCCGCACCCACATAAGAACGGTAATTTTGATAAAAAGTTACCGTTCTTATTTTTTACATAAAAGCAGTGTGGATATGCTATTTTAGGATGCAAGACATAGTAAAAGACCGACCTCCGGCAACAGAAAGTCGGTCTTATTTTTGTTTTGGGATGGTTTTAGTTTGTGCTTTAAGATAGCTCTTATACCTCTTTCATATAGTTTTAGTAAGTTGTTCTATTGTAGGATAAGACGCAATTGCGCCCTCCGACTGTACGCTTTTCGCACAGAATTTGTTGGAAAAGTCAAGGCAAGCCTTTAGCGTGCTTTTATCTGCGCAACAGATGCTGCGGCAGTCAATGCCAAAACTTTGCAGTTTCCAAAGAAAAGAACCGATAAATCCGTCGCCGGCTCCTGTTGTATCAACAGCTTTTATTTTTTCGGCAGATGAAAAGACTTTTTCATTTTTTGTGTAGGCATATGCCCCTTCCTTTCCACATGTGTAAACTATCAGCTTGACACCTTTTTCCAAAAGCTTAGGAACAGCCGCTTCGATATCATTTTCACCTGTAATAAATTCAAGCTCCTCATCGGAAATCTTGAGAATATCGCACATCGGGATAAATTCATTCACTCTTTGCCGCAGTTTTTCTTTGTTATTCCACAACTGAAACCGCAGATTTGGATCAAAGCTTATGAGCATTTTCTTTTTTCGCGCTGTTTCTATAGCTTTAGTATGTGCGTCTTTCATAGGAAAATCTCCCAGAGAGACGCTGCAAAAATGCAAGGCATACGCTTGTTCAAACCATTTTTCCTCTAACTGTTCAGGTGAAAGCAGCATATCCGCAGATGGATTTCGGTAGAATGAAAAAGTCCGGTTTCCGTCTTTAGCAAGGCTTACAAAGGCAAGAGCCGTATTGGCTTTATCGGTAAATTGTATGGCTGATGTATCAATGCCGAAGTCCGAAAGCTCCTCCGCAATTTTTATTCCGAAAGGGTCATTTCCTAACTGCGTTATAAGCATTGACCTGCCGCCGAGTTTAGAAAATGCGCCGCACACGTTAGCGGGAGCGCCGCCAACCTTTGGCGCAAAACCCGTAACCTCGCCAAAAGCGCAGCCTGTTTTGTCAGGGATGAAGTCAATCAGTGCTTCGCCTATTGCAATTAAAATATCATTTGCCATTTATATTCATCTCCATTCCTCTGAGCGGATAAAGCTCAATATCAATTCCATCAGGAGTAAGCTCCACAAAGCTGCTACGGGGATAGAATCTTGTACTCATAACGTATCTGCCGCCGTCAAGGTAAATCTCAAGGCTTGACATATCGGCTATTATCCGCATATCATGGCAGTCATTCATTTTAACACGGCGTATATCTCTGCCGTAACCTGTACCACCGTTAAATGCAATTGAAAAAATCTCACCGTCATATTTCATCATTATACTGTCAAGCTTGAGTGTGAACGGTTTTGTAACAGATGCGCATAAGTCGAAGGGCAGGGGAATGGTAACAGTTGTTTTGTCCGCTATTGACATGCGTTTGCCGCGGAGTGTGTCAATTTCTCTTATAGGCTTCTGTACAATAGCGCCGTCCGCAGAACGAGTAAGCTCGCGCGGCAGTGTAAGACACTGCTGCCAGCCAAGTTCTGCTGTGGGATTGGTGTAAGCATCGCCCATACCCATCCAGCCTATCAGGATTTTTCTACCGTCGGGCGCATCAAAGGTCTGCGGAGCATAGAAGTCAAAGCCGTAATCCCATTCGGTAAAGCCTGTCAGCTCACCGTCATAGCGAAAATATCCAGAACTGAACAAATTTTGATTTTCTGTTTCTCCGTGATGAAGTCCTTGTGGTGATACGCTTATATATGTGTTATCGCCAAGCTCAAGATAGTCGGGACACTCCCACATATATCCGAAGTTCGGAACGCTTATACACTTTTTATATCTCCAGTCGGTTAAATCAGCTGACTGATATATCAGCACACAGCCCTCGCTGTGGATGGTTCTTGCGCCGAGAATCATATAGTAGGTGTCACCCTCGCGCCAGACCTTGGGATCTCTCACATGGCAGCAGCAAAAATCGGGATAATCACTGTTACGGAGAAGCACCTGCTTTGTCGTCATATTATGACCGTCCTTTGTGGTTACCTTTATTACGTTCGCTTCTCTGCCATTGTACACATAATCATAATCTCCGGGATGCTTCACGTTTCCGGTATAGAAAATATCCAGTTCATCTCCGTTCACGATTGCGCTTCCCGAATATGCGCCGCTTGCATCGGACGGTGTGTCGGGGAAAAGCACCGTTCCCGTAAAATTCCAACTTATCATATCCGCGCTTTCGTAATGCCCCCAGCATTTCTTCACACCGCCGTTAATATCATCCGGCGCATACTGGAAATACACATGATATTTGTTTTTGAACCAGCTCAGACCGTTTGGGTCGTTGAGCCACCCCTTGGGCGGCTCAAGATGGAGCTGTTGTCGCCATTTCATATTCATAACAGTCACCTCAGATTTATAAGATTATCACCGATATTCAC
>JBJEIV010000227.1:0-2366 GCA_051877395.1 Candidatus Ornithomonoglobus sp. | reverse complement strand
CCCGTAGCGCTGGCGGCGGCGCTGACGCTTACGGGAATGAATACAACGGTTGCGGGCGTGGTTGTTCTTCAGTGCGCTATGCCGGTATCTACGGTGCTTACGATTCTTGCGTCCGAATATAAGTGCGATATGCTTTACGGCGCGGAAGGCTCGTTTATAACGACTGTCGCCTGCGTTGTGACGCTGCCGGTGGTATATTGGATGATTACTCATATACTGGGTGTATAATGCGTAGGGCTTGCATTAAGTACGATTAAAATACAGGGTACTTAATGCAAGCTATATAGAC
Organism: Candidatus Ornithomonoglobus sp.; assembly: GCA_051877395.1. GTDB lineage: Bacteria > Bacillota > Clostridia > UBA1381 > UBA1381 > Ornithomonoglobus. The sequence goes on along the minus strand of JBJEIV010000227.1, from coordinate 2,077 downwards.
TGATTAAAACCTACAGACTTAATTCAGACGGTATAGTGCATTTTCAATAAAAACAGGAAAAATGTAAAAAAAGACTTGACAAGACACCCCGTATGTGTTACAATATATCCGATGAAGAAAGGGTTCTTTTTTTTTGCCGTATTTTTAAAGGCTGGATCAGACCCGAAATATATACATGGAGGTAGTTACGATGAGAGTTAAAATTACATTAGCTTGTCAGGAATGTAAGCAGAGAAATTATAACACAATGAAGAACAAGAAGAACGATCCTGACAGACTTGAGATGAACAAGTACTGCAAGTTCTGCAGAAAGCACACATTACACAAGGAAACAAAGTAATTAACCGTTAAGAACAGATAAGGAGTAATAGTATGGCTGAGTCAAACGTTAAAGTTAAGAAGAAGCCTTTCTTTGCAAGAATGAAGAAGTATTTCAAGGATACAAAATCTGAGCTTAAGAAGGTTACATGGCCTACAAAGGAGCAGCTTAAGCAGAACACCACTGTTATAGTTGTTTTCATCATTTTGATAGGTATTTTCCTTGCCGTTTTTGACGTGATATTCTCATTGGCAGCATCCTTATTGACTAACATACTGTAATTTTCAGTAGTAAGATTTGTCGAAAGGAGCGGTTTATATGGCAGAGGTTGCTAAGTGGTATGTAGCTCACACATATTCCGGATATGAGAATAAAGTAAAAGAAAGCATAGAAAAGACGGTTGAGAACCGCGGACTTTCGGATCTCATTATGGACGTTAAGGTCCCTGTTGAGGATGTAATTGAAAAACGCGGTGATAAGGAAAAGGTTGTCCAGAGAAAGATTTTTCCGGGTTATGTTGTAATCAAGATGATTATGACAGATGAAAGCTGGTATGTTGTCCGTAATACACGCGGTGTTACAGGCTTTGTCGGTCCCGGCTCAAAGCCGGTTCCGCTTTCGGACTCTGAGGTTGAAAAGATGGGCGTTGAAGAGGTTCGACGCGCTGAGATCAAGTTCAGAAAGGGCGATCTGGTTGAGATAAAATCAGGTCCGATGGAAGGCTTCTCCGGCAACATAGACACAATCGATCAGGAAACAGGAAACCTTTCGGTTATTGTTTCGATGTTCGGCCGTGAAACACCTGTATCAATAAATTACACACAGGTTAAAGCGGTAGATTAATTTTAGATTATATAGGGCATTATGCTCTTATATGATACAGGCGCAAAAAAGCGCCGTCCCTCTGGAAACAGTGGGAGGACAGGTTATGTCCGATTTTACCACATTATAGCGCAGAGCGCTTTAAAATTTAAGGAGGTGGCCGTAATGGCACAGAAGGTAGCAGGTTATATTAAATTACAGATTCCGGCCGGCAAAGCTACACCGGCACCACCGGTTGGTCCTGCATTGGGTCAGCATGGTGTAAACATTATGCAGTTCACAAAGGAATTTAACGAAAAGACAAAAAATGACGCGGGCCTTATCATTCCGGTAGTTATTACCGTATACGCTGACCGTTCATTCTCATTCGTTACAAAGACTCCGCCGGCTGCAGTACTCATTAAGAAAGCTTGTAAGATTCAGAGCGGTTCAGGCGTTCCGAACAAGACAAAGGTTGCAACAATATCAAAGGCAGATCTTGAGCAGATAGCACAGACAAAGATGCCGGACCTTAACGCTGCAACACTTGAGGCTGCTATAAGCATGATCGCAGGTACTTGCAGAAGTATGGGCGTAGTAGTAGGCGACTGATACAAAAAGAGTTAGAGTTAAAGTAGACGGTGGGAGGGAGCATTTTCCCGCTTAACCACGAAGGAGGATTTTAAAATGTTCAGAGGTAAAAAGTATAAGGACAGTGTTACGCTTGTTGACAAGTCAAAGCTCTATGACACTGATGAAGCTATGAAGCTCGTTACAGAGACAGCAAAGGCTAAGTTTGACGAAACTGTTGAAGCTCACATCAGACTTGGTGTTGACTCACGTCACGCTGACCAGCAGGTAAGAGGCGCTATCGTTCTTCCACACGGAACAGGTAAGTCAGTAAGAGTTCTCGTATTCGCTAAGGGCGCTAAGGCTGAGGAAGCAAAGGCAGCAGGC
>JBJEIV010000226.1:0-2368 GCA_051877395.1 Candidatus Ornithomonoglobus sp. | reverse complement strand
AATTTTTGTCTGAAAAGGAGATAATAGAGAAAGCGGCAAGGTGATGATTGTGCAATAAGAATTGTGGAAATTTATAAAAAAAGCTTGACAATCGCTGATAAATCTGTTACAATAATATGCGTGACCGCATAGAAACGGTTCTGTTAAAATGCGTTTAAAGCGCGTTACCGTAATTAGCGAGTCTCCAAATAAAATATTATTTTTTATACAGGAGGTGTAATACAGATGTACGCAATAATCGAAACAGGCGGTAAGCAGTATAAGGTAGCTCAGGGCGATGTGGTTTTCGTAGAGAAGCTCGACGTTGAAGAAGGCGCAGAGATCACATTTGATAAGGTTCTTTTAGCTGCTGACGGCGATGATGTTAAGGTCGGTACTCCGGTAGTTGAGGGCGCGACAGTAACAGCAAAGGTTCTTAAAAACGGCAAGGCTAAGAAGGTCATTGTCTTCAAGATGAAGAGCAAGAAGAACGAGCGCAAGAAGAAGGGTCACAGACAGCCTTTCACAAAGGTAGAGATTACAGCCGTTAACGCTTAATCGCAGTTCGTTAAAACAGAAATCTAAGTAATACACATTCACGGGAGGTGTAACACAACATGGCACATAAAAAAGGTGTTGGTAGTACCAAAAACGGTCGTGATTCAGAGTCGAAGAGACTTGGCGTCAAGAGAGCTGACGGTCAGTTCGTTCTCGCAGGCAACATTCTCGTAAGACAGAGAGGAACAAAGATTCATCCGGGCAAAAATGTTGGCAGAGGCAAGGATGATACATTGTTTGCTTTGATCGACGGCAAGGTTAAGTTTGAAAGACTTGGCAGAGACAAGAAGCAGTGCAGCGTATATGCTGACTAATTCCTGTTTATCGGTCGGTACTGACAGATGACTATCAATCCCGGAAGCAGGAATGTTTCCGGGATTTTCTTTTTGTTACAGGGAGGAGGAAACAACCGGATGTTTACAGACAAGGCGAAAATATATGTAAAAGCCGGCAAAGGCGGCAACGGAGCGATATCATGGCGCCGCGAGAAGTATATCCCGGCGGGCGGTCCCAACGGCGGCGACGGCGGAAACGGCGGAAACGTAATATTCAGAGTTGACACCGGCATGACGACGCTTATGGACTTCCGCTATAAGCGCAAGTATGCGGCAGGCACCGGCATGGACGGCGAGGGCAATCACCGCAAGGGAAAGAGCGGCGAGGATATAATCCTTGACGTTCCGCAGGGCACTCTCGTAAGGGACGCGGAGTCGAACCTTATAATCGCGGATATGTCGGACCCGGAAAAGACCGCGGTGATAGCGCGGGGCGGCAACGGCGGCTGGGGCAACTCACGCTTTGCGACCTCAACAAGACGCGCGCCGAACTTTGCGAGAAACGGACAGCCGGGCGAGGAGCGAGAGATTATTCTCGAATTGAAGCTGCTTGCCGATGTGGGTCTTGTAGGCTTCCCTAATGTCGGAAAGTCAACGCTGCTTTCAATGACAACAAAGGCGCAGCCCAAGATCGCAAACTATCACTTCACAACTCTTGAGCCGAATCTCGGTGTTGTTGACCTCGGAGACAGACGCAGCTTTGTAATGGCGGATATTCCGGGAATCATCGAGGGCGCAAGCGAGGGCGTGGGCCTCGGTCATGAGTTCCTTCGTCATATTGAGAGGACAAGACTGCTGCTCCACGTTGTGGACGTTTCGTCGATCGAGTACAGAAACCCTATCGAGGATTTTGATATAATCAATAAGGAGCTTGCAGAATACGACATGGAGCTTGAGGAGCGTCCGCAGATCGTAGTTGCGAACAAGACTGATATAATTCAGGACGAGGACACGTATAAGGCGTTTCTTGCCGAAATGGAAAAACGCGGTCTTGAGGTGTTCACGATCTCGGCGGCAACAGGACAGGGCGTTAAGGAGCTTATGAATAGGACCTATGAGGAGCTTGCAAAGCTTCCGCCGATCGTGACCTATGAGCCGCAGATAGACTTAGAGGCAGAGCGCGTGCCGGATAAGAGCGGCAAGGGCTATGAGATCACAAAAGAGGGCGGCAAGTATGTAATCACAGGCTCATGGATCGAGGCTGTGGGCAACTCCGTTACCTTTGACGATAACGAGTCGCTGGCATATTTCCAGAGAGCGCTTCTTAACCGCGGTGTAATTGAGGAGCTTATGAATATGGGCATCAACGAGGGAGACATCGTCTCAATCGGTGATCTTGAATTTGAATTCCTGTATTAAACCGCGGAGTATACTAACATTTAACAATAGAAAAGGAGTAAACTACAATGGCAATAAGAATAGGAATTATGGGCTACGGCAATCTTGGCCGCGGCATTGAATGCGCAGTCAGGCAGAATGACGATATGGAGCTTGCG
>JBJEIV010000225.1:0-2369 GCA_051877395.1 Candidatus Ornithomonoglobus sp. | reverse complement strand
TCCTTGTGCGACTCGGCTTCTGCTTCGGAGCAGAAGCAGTTGCCTGTGAGCATTGCCATGCGGTCATATGTACCACCGCTATTTGTAATATCACATATCCTTCCGTCAGAAGTTACATGAAAATAATGCCCTTCTATCTTCGGTCTGAACGGAGGTCTGATTATTTCAGCATCGCCATTCAAGAGCTTTAACAGCAATTTAGGCATGATTTCCAAATTGCTGTTGTGCAATCCCAGTGTATCAATATAGCAATTCGGTATAATGGTTTCGCCGCTTTTAACGTCAAACCATTCTTCTAATTTCACGCCGAGCATCTCGGCGATTTTGCCCATGTAATTCATGTTATCCTCCTTTCAGCCCGAAATAATGCAACATTCATTTTCAGTTCCATGTCCCTCAGGCTCAGGCATAACACGTATGAGCCTGTCAATGTATATGGCGTTTATCTCTATCTTGTTGCCGTCCTCTATGTTATTAGGACAGTAGCGCACTCTTAATCTCACTGTTGCATTGTCGCTACAATGGGATAATATGTTTTTCAATTCTTTGACTGTCATCGTCTTGATCCTTTCATTTTCTTAACTCGCTCTTAGCGAACTCATTCCATTTTTTATATGCTTCGTGTTTTTCTTTGACTGCTCCCTCTGGGGCATATATACGGCACTTCGGGCAGCATACCCGATACAGCTTTGTTTGTGGATGCTGCTGCATTATCGGTATCATGCCGCACCTCGGACAGTAGAACACAGTATCGCGCATTTTTATGTATGCCTTGCTGCGGGTTGTTCCGTTTTGGTATTTTATCGGCGCATCGAAATTGACGTCTTTAGTCAGAGGCGGCAGTCTCTTTGTTGTTTCCATTAAGGCTATTTCAAATTCAGTCCATGTCTCGTCATATTCCATTGTATGCCTCCATAAAAGCGGCTTCTATTTCCTTTGTTGCCTCCGGCTGCGTGGGTGTCATAATGGTATCGGAATTGGTAGCAGTATTGGTAGCAGTATTGGTAGTAATATTGATTTCATCCTCCCACCGTTTACCGTTTATCCATGTTTCGGGATACGGTATATATCGCCCTCCGTCGCGCCGCCAGTCCTCGCGCTGCTTCTGCTTCTCAAGTCCCGACATTATCACGGCAAATGTTTCCTTGTCAGGCTTGAGCTTTTTCCACGCCTTTACGGTATTCAGCTTACCTACCTTGCGCGGATAGGCTGCCCAGAACTCATTAAACCACTCTGATGTGTCCGCACTTTCGCCCCTTTGGGGGGTATGGGGGGATATAGTTTTTAGTTTTTTGTTTTCTGTTTTTTGTTTTATTATGGGTGCAGGATTGGTAACGGAATTGGTAGCAGAATTAGTTACTGAATTACTATCAATATCGGTGTCAACATTACTGTCAAAATCGGTAGCGGAATTGGTATCATTTTCATACAGCGGCTTTATTTTATACCTGCCGGCCTGCCCCTTTTTTCCGTTTTCGTATTCTATAAGCCCCAGCTCGACCAACCGTTTCCGGAGCCGTGTAACCTGTGATTTGTCCTTGTCGGCAAACTTTTCGATGCTCTTGTTGGGAATGCTGCCGCTCCAATACAACCGATTGGAGCAGTGCAGTATCGCCATATATGTCCTAAATTCCGCGTCCGTCATGTCATGGAACATGAGCCACTCCATGAGGGCATTAATCTGTTTTATGTAGTTCATAATAAACCTCTCAGAACGGCAAATCGTCCTCACCGCCGCCTATATCCACAAATCCGTCTGAAAAGCTCTCCTGTGGTTCGTTGTAGCTCGGCATCGGCTGATATGCGTCCTCATGCTTCTCTCCGGTAAAGTATGCCTCTGATACGACTACTTCCGTTTTATACTGCTTTTTACCCTGATACTCCCATGACTGTGTTTGTATCTCTCCGACTACGGCGAGCATTCGCCCTTTGGTGAACCAACGTTCTATGAAGTCCGCCGTCTTGCCCCATGCTACGCAGTTTATGAAATCCGCCTGCTGCTGTTCCTCTTTGGCAAATCTTCTGTTTACCGCAAGGCTGAAGCGGCAGCAATAACTGCCGCTTGGGAATGTCTTTCGCTCCGGGTCATGTGTTAAGCGACCCATTAATACTACCTTATTCATCTATACTCACCTGTTCCGGTTTCTTCTCAATGGTGCTTGTGGTTTCCGTAACCTCGCCGGTTTCATCGTCAACAATATATGCCGGCGTGAGATCAAGCTCCATTTCATGGTCCGGCGTGCCCGATAAATCCGTCTCAATTTTCATACTGTCATAGCTTACAGCCTGCGCGATTTCGGTTGAAAGCGGCGCATATTTTAACAGACGCTTCAGCACAGTTTTCTTTGCCATTTCTTCAAAATTGGTTT
>JBJEIV010000224.1:0-2370 GCA_051877395.1 Candidatus Ornithomonoglobus sp. | reverse complement strand
AGCTGCTGGACTATGACGCATTGCAGAAGGTAACGGGAGTTATACATTCGCAGGCAGTAAAAGCGCTTAAAAATCAGTTCTTAGACTGCGGCGGACAAATGACGCTTGCAGATTATTAAAATTGTTCAAGGAGGAAATAGGATTGACACAGTTCAGAATTTCAAAGTCACTGACGAGGGCGGGAATCAGCCCGGAAAAACAGGGATTAATCTTTTTCACCTGTCTAAACATAAAAGACCTTGATAGGCACATGCAAGAAAAAATATTAAATATCTGTTTGGAAGTCGGCGGCGAGGATTATCAGGCATTGTATAGATTTTTGACTGATTCGTGTGTCAATCATGTGTACATATGCAGCCAATACTATATTTCAAAGTCGAGGCTGTTTAAACTCAAAAAAGAATTTTATTTAAGATTTTCTAAAAATTGAGAATAACTCGCACAACTTTTATATTATAATAAAGCCGCAATCTGGAAAAACAGTACAGATCGCGGTTTTATTGTTTATTGAAACGGAGATACCTGTGAATTACAAAAGTCAGCGATGGCGGCGGAAACGCGAGAAAATATTAAGACGGGATGAATACTGCTGCCAGATTTCAAAACGATACGGCAAACGCGTTGATGCCGACACGGTACACCACATATATCCGGCGGCGGAATATCCACAATATCAGTGGTGCGACTGGAATCTTATAGCGATATCGCATGAGGCACACAACAGATTACATATACGCGAGACGGGAAAGCTTACGGCTGAGGGCGAGGCACTGCGGCGGAGAACAAAACCGCATTTTTAAGGGAAATCAGCAAAAGCCCCCCACCAGAAAAAAATCAAAAAATTTCAAAATGGGACCGGTGAGGGGAGACATTTCCCTCTCTTCGGAAAAAATCCGAAGTGGGGTTCGCGCGGGCGCGCGTATATGGAGAGAAACGGAGGTGAGCGGGACAATGACAGTCAAAGAATTTAAATCAAAAATCAAGTCAAAAATGAAAAAAGCCGGAACGTACAACATCGCGTTCGAGTTCGGAATAGATAAGCTTGCGGACGCTTTGGCGGATTATGAAAAGGCGCAGGAGGCTTTTGCGGAATCCGGAGGCGAATTTGTAATTTCGTTCACAAATAAAGCCGGAGCGGAAAACATGGTTAAGAATCCGTATTACACAACGATTGAGAAGCTCCGCGTTGATATACTTGCATATATGCGGGAGCTGGGTATTACTCCGGCAGGACAGAAAAAGGCATCCGAAAAAGGAATGGCAGATACCAAAGGAAACAGCCTTGCGGCGATGCTTAAAAAGCTTGAATGACGGTGAGCAATGGGAAAAACGGATAATTTTGAAATAGTGATGAAGTATGTTAACGACATACTTTCCGGGGAAAAGCTTGCCTGCAAGTATCTCCAAAAGGCTTGCGGACGCTTTAAGAATGATCTGCAAAGATATGAGTTAAAAACGGCTCCCGCCGAATTCTGCATAAAGGTAATTGAAAACACATTCTGTCATAAGCAGGGGGAGCGGCTTGACGGAACACCGCTCCGAGGCACTCCGTTTTATTTGGAGCCGTATCATAAATTTATAATCTACAACACAATGGGATTATACATACCGGGAACAAATGTAACCAAGTACCACGAAGCTATGATCTATATTCCGCGAAAGAATATCAAGACAACCTTTGCCGGAGCGTTTGCGTGGGCGCTGTCACTCTGGTACAGGCGATCCGGTTCAAAGCTGTATTTGACATCCGCGGCGCTCAAGCAGTCAATGGAATCTTTTGATTTCATCAAGTACAACATTGAACGCATGGCGGAGAATTTCAAAATACGCGATAACAACAATGAACATTCCATATCGGGAGATCTCGGAGACGGCTCCTTTGAAATCGTCGCGCTTGCCGCAAATCCCGATCAGCAGGATTCATTTAACTGCAATATTGCGATTGCCGATGAAATACACGCCTTTAAGTCCCCAAAGCAGTACAATCTGTTTAAGGAGGCAATGAAGGCATATACAAATAAACTGATGATAGGAATCACAACTGCGGGAGATAACATGAATTCATTCTGTTACCGCCGTGTCGAGTACTGTAAAAAGGTTCTTGACGGGCTTGTGGAGGATGAACAGTATTTTATATTCATCTGCGAGGCGGACGAGGACGAGAACGGAAATATCGATTATACAAATCCGAAAATTCATGAAATGGCAAATCCGGGTTACGGAGTAAGCATACGTCCGTCCGAAATCCTGAATAACAGTATTCAGGCGCAGAACGACCCGCAGCAGCGCAAGGATTTCTTTGCAAAGGAGCTTAATGTCTATACGACATCACTGAAGGCGTATTTTGATATACGCGAGTTCAGGAGCTCC
>JBJEIV010000223.1:0-12036 GCA_051877395.1 Candidatus Ornithomonoglobus sp. | reverse complement strand
ACATTATCACAAATCCGCTGGTATTTATCCCTGTTATAATACTGATAATAATAGCGCTCATCGCAAGATCGCGCAAAAAGCGCCGCGAACGCAAGCGCAGGATCCAGCAGCTTAAGCAGAAAAAGAGCATGGAAAACAGCCGGTATGACAGAAGCGTTAATAACACACAACAAAACCGCACAAGCTCAAAGGGCGCAAACTCCAGATACTCGGGAGATAAAAGAAGATGATAACAAAACGGAAGCAGGCTTAGTTCCCGCTTCCGTTTTTATATGCTTTTATGCCGTTTTATAAATATTTATCCAACAGATCTGTAAGCTGTCCTTCCACTGCAAAATTATCCCATACATAATCCACAAAATCATTCATAATCTCAAATATTCCCGGCTCATCTATTGTAACCGTGAAGCCGTCCATATACCCGCTGTCGGAATGATACATATAATACATCTTATTTCTGCCATAGACAAACGGATGTCTGAGCTCGGGGATTTTTGCAAATTTTATTTCTATCTTCTCGGGGTGGTTTTTATTCATATCCGCGAGCCATTCAAAATATTTGCGCAACTGCTCCTTTGAAAGCGACGGAAACTGCTCCGGATGGTCAAAGGATATTCCCGTTGTAAGCATATTCTTCATATGCTCTTCATCAAACAGATAGTATCTTTTTGCTCCCTTGGTATTCAGGAAGGTGTCCTGTCTTTTTTGATACAGCTCGATCATTCCTTTGACATACGGATGCTCCTCCGGCAGTCCGAAGAAGCTTGCCTTCTTAAACAGATCATACGCAGCCTCACAGGTAAGCGTTCCGAAGCATGGCGCGCCTTCGCTGTAGAATATTTGTCCGTCGTCAAAAATCATGCTGTCCTTAAGTATTTCTATATAGTCAATGACCTTTTTTCCCGGCTTCTTTATCGGCTTGCTCAGTTCATTAAGTTTCTTCTGCTTCAGCCACATGTGCTCATACATTTCACTCGTGAGCCGGGATTCCAGAAAAAATATATTATTTTTCAGGAATTCCAGCTTACGAACAAAACAGTCACACTTATCCTTTTCCAATATACATATGCCCGTAAAGTTCCAATATTCTGATATGTACGGATTATAATTCCGGTAATTCATAAACACTGTCAGCGCAACCAGCTCATATGCGGTCATCAATGTATTCTTTCTGAGCTTTACATAATGATGTATTCTTACCTCCGGATTTTCCTCCATAAACGCGCATATATCACCTATTATGCTTATATCGCTGATCCCGGCTATAAAAATATCGGTCCGCGCATTCTCACGGCAGCTGAGCGCCTCCGAGAGCGGCTTTTTTCGACCGTTATATTCAAAGGTGTATCCGTTCGGTAACTCTTGTGCATACAGATTCATAAGAACAGCTCTTGTCTTTGTCAGAAAGCTGCTTTCTCCGTTATGACTCAGCCTGTCATAAAACCCGTCAAGCTCCTCTGCCGACAAGCCCGCGCATATTGCAATCTCATTGGCAAGCTCAGCGGCTTTTTCCTTGGAGCACCTGTCACCGAACAGCCTGTATAAAGCGTTTCTGCTTTTAAGTCCCATCCGCTCCGCAAGCTCAGACATCTGAATATTCTTTTTTGTTAATACCGATTTCAGATATTCCCCCGCCGTCATTACTATACCGTCCTTCTTCAAATATATTAGAACATACACATTATACCTTATAAAAACAATTTTAGTCAAGCTTGTGTCACTTCACCATTGGAGTGACACAAGCTTTTTTTGAGAATTTTTTAAAGAGCCCGCAGCAAATCGGCGCGGACTCTTTATATGTTAAACATCACAACCACTGTAAAGAACCGTCTTTCACTATCATAGCTCCAGCTCATGCTGCCGTTATAGCTTTTAACGGAGCTTTCTATGCTCTTCATGCCTATTCCGTGAAGCTCGGTATTTTCCTTGCCCGTTATGAGAACGTTATCCTCACTCCGCGGCGGTATATCGCAGTTGTTTTCCACCTTTATTACCGTGAACGCGTCGTTGAGAGTGGTAAAATCAATAAATATATTCTTTTCCTCCGACATTACGCAGCCTTCCATGGCGTTATTTATAAGATTTGAAAAAATCGCAACGGTGTCAAGCTCGCTTAAAAAGCTAACGCTCACTCCGTTTGACTTTATATACAGCTCAATGCCCTTTTCGTGGCACTCCGACACCTTGCGGTCCAGCAGTATGTTTAGAACCTTATTGTCCGTATATTCGGCAAAATCCAGCTCTCTGCCGAGTTTTTCAAGCTTGTCCGCATACTTTAATGCCTCATGCTTATCCTCAGCTATAAGTGCTTTTAACGTGCTTATCTGTTCTTTTAAGTCATGTCTTAATATTCTCGTATTTTCGTACTTTTCGTACATCAGCTTATAGCTTTCAAGCTCGGAGTCAACGCGCGCCTTTTCGTCTATAATTTCCTGCATCTCGCGGCTTCTGAGCACAATGATCTCATGGGCTGCGAATGCCGCTATATTAATAACAAGCAGCATAAGATACAGCATGACATAGCCGCGTTCCGAAAGCGCTTCGTCAACGGTAACAAGAACTATTGCCACGCTGAACGCCAGAACGATCAGATTGAGCGGGATATAGTTGTGATTTGAGGCGCGCTTGCCGGATGTAAAGCTCGTTATTATAAGAGAAACGAGTACACATTCCGCAATAAGCCCCGCCATATAAAAAAGCTCTTTACTCATACATGCTCACCCGCCCATTTTATGAATGCCGCAGCAAATTCAGAATATTTACGCTTTGACATATACGCGGTATAGGTCCTGCCTCCGCTGCGGCATATAACCTCCTCATTTGTATATTTTATTACAAACGCAAGATTTACGCAGTAGCTTGCATGGGATGAAACAAAATTTTCATGGTTTAATCTTGACACCACATTCTTAAAAGGCTCCCGCACATCAAGCTCACCCTCTGTCGTTACAACACAGGTGTTTTTGTTCTTTGCGTAAACATATATGATTTCCTGCATCGGGAGCTTTTCAAGCTTTCTGCCCACGGTTACCCGCAAGGAAACATTCATTGCATTGATTTCCTTGATTGCCGATTCCAGTCCGTACATCAGACGCTGACGGTTAAGAGGCTTTACCCAGAAACGGAACGCGTGCTTGTTCAACGCTTCGTCCATATAACCCTCATAATTTGTCGCAAAAAATATAAGGGTGTTTTTGCTTATGCCGTGTATCGCATCCGCGGTCTCTATGCCCGTCATATCTCCCATTTCGACATCAAGAAACACTATATCATATTTTTCTCCGCTTTCTATAAGCCGTGAAGGGGAGGTATAGGCGCTGATTTCATAATCAGCGCCTATTTCTTCCAATACGCTCTCTATAAGCTCCTTCTCCTGCCTGAGAAAAAGCTCATCGTCGTCACATATTGCAATTTTCATTATTTTGCTTTTGCCGTTTCCACAACCTCGGTCAACGATGTTGCAAGTCCCGCAAGACCCTGTATATTTGAAGGAACGACAATCTTTGTCGCCTTGCCGTCCGCCAGAGCGTTAAGGCTCTCAAGCGCCTTTATTGTGAGGTAGCCGTTCTGCGGGTCAGCGTCGTTTATAAGCTTGATACCCTCTGAAACCGCTCTCTGCACCTCTATAATAGCCTGCGCTTTACCCTCCGCCTCGCGGATCTCAGCCTCCTTCTTCGCCTCGGCGCGGAGGATCGCGCTTTCCTTTTCACCCTCCGCGATAAGTATCGCGCTCTTCTTTTCGCCCTCGGCTCTTAAAATGCTTTCACGTCTCTCACGCTCCGCCTTCATCTGACGCTCCATCGCGTTCTGTATTTCCTTAGGCGGCATGATGTTCTTTAGCTCGACACGGTTGATCTTAATGCCCCACGGGTCTGTCGCCTCGTCAAGAATCGCGCGCATCTGCGTGTTTACGGTATCTCTTGAGGTAAGTGTCGCGTCCAGCTCCAGATCGCCGATTATGTTTCTCAGCGTCGTTGCGGTGAGATTTTCGATCGCCATCATCGGACGCTCAACGCCGTAAGCGTAAAGCTTCGGGTCTGTGATCTGATAATATACGACCGTATCGATCTGCATGGTTACGTTATCCTTCGTGATAACCGGCTGCGGCTGAAAGTCCACAACCTGCTCCTTGAGATTGACCTTCTTTGCGATCCTGTCGATAAACGGGATTTTTACATGCATTCCCACCGGCCATGTAGCCTGATATCCGCCGAGACGCTCAATGATATACGCGTGTGTCTGCGGTACGATCTTGATATTTGAAATAAGTACAACAATCAGTATTATCAATAAAATTAAAACTAAGAATCCCATAATATTTTTTCCTTTCTTAACATCAGCCGAGCTTTTCAGCAATCAGCTTGACACCTTCAATTTTTTTAACCTTCGCTATTTCTCCGGCATGGATAACCTCGTCACTTTCGCCGCGCACCGTCCAGACCATACCGTTAATTTTCCCCTGTCCGGTGCCTTTTATGTTGCTTACCTCTTGTGTTATCAGAATGTTTTTCCCGATAAGACCGTCGGAATTGGTTTTAAAATCCTGTTTTTTTACCAGCTTCATCGATAATGGTCTGAGTACCGACAGCAGTATCGCCGATACAGCTATAAATACTATCAGCTGTATATAGAAATCCGCGCCCAACAGGTACGTTATCATTCCGCCGATCGCCCCGAATACGAACCAGATCGACACGATCTGATATGTAACCGCTTCCAGAATTATAAACGCAACAATTGCTATAAGCCATATTATACCTATAGTCGACATCTGTATCACCCCTCCTTCCAGTTGATGATTTTATTATACACTAACCTTTCGGTTTTTGCAATAGACTTTTACCAAATGGGAAGAAAACGGATACCAATCGGGATTTTCCACTTGACAATCAGCCGTCCGTATATTATAATAAATATATAATACAGAAATGCACGGGGAGCTGTATAGTTTGCTGAGAGTGTGACAGAGGTCACAGACCCATAACCGTTTGCCGGATAATGCCGGTACGGGAGCATATAAGCTTTGTCGTGCTGTCTTTTTATTAAAACAAAGACGGCTTTTTTGTTGGAAAGGAGCAATAGCTATGGAATATACAACGCAGATGGACGCTGCAAAAAAGGGGATAATAACTCCCGAAATGAAGATCGTTGCCGAAAAAGAGGGGATAGACGCAGAGGTTCTGCGTGACCGTGTTGCCCGCGGAACTGTCGCTATACCGTGCAACAAAAATCATAAGGCTATCAGTCCTGAGGGAGTGGGAGAGGGCCTGCATACAAAAATCAACGTAAACCTCGGCATATCAAAGGACTGTACCGACTACAGCGTTGAAATGGAAAAGGTGAATATGGCTGTCAAGATGAAGGCGGAGGCTATTATGGATCTTTCCTGCTACGGAAAAACCCACGATTTCCGCCAGAAGGTCATTGACACCTGTCCGGCAATGATAGGCACGGTTCCGATGTATGACGCTGTAGGCTATCTTGACAAGGAGCTTGCCGAAATCACAGCAGACGAGTTCCTCAGCGTTATTGAAGCGCACGCAAAGGAAGGCGTTGACTTCATGACAATTCATGCGGGAATAAACCGCAGAACCGCTTCAATCTTCAAGGAAACAAAGCGCCTTACAAATATCGTATCGCGCGGCGGCTCCCTCATATTCGCATGGATGGAGATGACAGGCAACGAGAACCCGTTCTATGAGTTCTACGACAAGGTTCTCGATATACTCGAAAAGTATGACGTAACGATCAGTCTCGGCGACGCGTGCCGTCCCGGCTGTACGCATGATGCCTCGGACGCATCTCAGCTCACAGAGCTTATTGAGCTTGGTATTCTCACAAAGAGGGCGTGGGAGCATAACGTACAGGTTATGATCGAGGGCCCCGGACACATGGCAA
This sequence comes from Candidatus Ornithomonoglobus sp., assembly GCA_051877395.1. Classification (GTDB taxonomy): domain Bacteria; phylum Bacillota; class Clostridia; order UBA1381; family UBA1381; genus Ornithomonoglobus. The sequence continues at coordinate 6,138 of JBJEIV010000223.1, read as the reverse complement.
TAGATGAAATTGCGGCTAATATGAAGCTTGAAAAGAGACTCTGCCACAACGCTCCGTTCTATGTCCTCGGGCCTCTTGTTACGGATATTGCGCCGGGCTATGACCATATCACCTCGGCAATCGGCGGAGCAATAGCCGCCGCGAACGGCGCGGACTTCCTCTGCTATGTAACGCCCGCTGAGCACCTCAGACTTCCGAACGCCGACGACGTTAAGGAGGGTATTGTAGCGGCAAAGATAGCCGCCCATGCCGGAGACATCGCAAAGGGCATTCCGGGCGCGCGCGAAATTGACGATAAGATGAGCGACGCGAGAAGGCGCGTATGCTGGGAGGAAATGTTCGAATACGCGATTGAGCCGGAGAAGCCGATAAGATATTATAACGAGCTTCCGCCGGAGGAAAAGCACACCTGCTCAATGTGCGGCAAGATGTGCGCGGCAAGAACAATGAATAAGATTCTTGCCGGTGAAAAGGTTGATGTAAAATAATGAACACATAGGGCGTAGCAAAACTCAAATGATTTTTGCTACGCCCCTTTTATTCGATGTTATTTCATTTCGGAAAAATTTATTTCAAAATCACTGTATATATAGGTTTTTACCCTATCACTGAGAGAATAGTTTTCGACATTATCATTTTCAAAATCATAGGTTATAACGAGATTACGCTCCGGGTCTATTATCCAGTATTCACGAACTCCCGCCTGCTGGTATTTATTCAGCTTGATGAGATAATCCATGTGTTTGCTCGATCTTGACACGATTTCAATGATCCAATCCGGTGCGCCGTGACATCCGTCCTCACGAACCTTATCCTTATTGCATATTACGCTTATATCCGGTTCAAAGTAATTATACTCGTCATCATTGAGAAATACTCCGAACGGCGCCGCAAAAACCTGACAGCTCCCGTTGTTACCCGCAATATAGTCACTTATCTTATATGATAAAAACATTGAAATCTTCTGATGTCCAGAGCTTGGGGGCGCCATATAATATATATTGCCGTCCGACAGCTCAGCACGTTCTCCGTCAGACAAAGTCTTGACAAAATCAACCGTATATGCTTCCTCCTTTAATAATGCCATGTCTATTCCTCCTCTCTGCCTTATTATATAACAATTCCGTTATGAATTATTCCATATTATCAACAGCTGCTCTTTCGATTGCAAGTCCCTTCTTGTAGCGTTCAATGAATACATTGAAGCCGTCAACCTGCTCCGCCTGCGGTGAGAGCGTCATGCCCTCGCTGTCGGCAAATACCTTGTTTTCAAGATATGCGTCAAGTGTTTCGCCTTCTTCCTTCGTTACCATGTAATCCGCGAGAAGCGCGATACCCCATGCGCCGCCCTCTCCGGCTGTTTCCATAACCGTTACGGGCGCGTTGATTGCGTTCGCCGTTATCTGCTGTCCTACCTTGGGTGTCTTATAAAGTCCGCCGTGACCTGTTATTCTGTCAAGCTTAACGCCCTCGTCAACAAGCATGATGTCAAGTCCTATTTTGAGAACGCTGAGCGTTGAATAAAGCGTTGCCTTCGCAAAATTCGGGAAATCGAACTTGCTTTCCGGTGTTCTTACAACTAGCGGTCTGCCGATTTCCATACCTGTGATATTCTCACCCGATACATAGTTATATGTAAGCACGTTGCCGCAGTCCGGCTCGCCCTTTACCGCCTCAAAATAGAAGGTATCGTAAAGCTTTGGCATACTTACCTCCACACCGTAAGCCTCAAGACAGCCCTTAAAGCAGTTCACCCATGCGTTGAGGTCAGATGTGCAGTTATTGCAGTGTACCATACCCACAAGATCACCCGACGGTGTTGTTACAAGGTCGATCTCGGGATGCACGTTTTCAAGATCCTTTTCAAGAACGACCATTCCGAATACCGAGGTACCGGCTGAAATGTTGCCTGTTCGTACCTTAACGCTGTTTGTCGCTGCCATGCCTGTTCCCGCGTCACCCTCCGGCGGACATAACGGCGCGCCTGCCTGGAGCTTTCCGCTCACATCAAGAAGCCTTGCGCCCTCTTCGGTAAGCGTACCCGCGTTTTCTCCGGCAAGCAGTATTTCGGGGAGTATTTCCTCAAGCTTCCACGGATATGCCGCAGCCTTTTCATCAAACTTTTTAATCATTTCAGCATTGTAATTCTTTGTTTCAATGTCAATAGGGAACATTCCGCTGGCTTCTCCTATTCCGAGCACCTTTCTGCCCGTGAGCTGCCAATGGATATATCCGGCAAGTGTTGTCTGGAACTTTATGTCCTTAACATGCTCCTCACCATTGAGCATTGCCTGATAAAGATGCGCTATACTCCAGCGCTGGGGGATAGGGTAGTTGAATAATTTTGTAAGCTCCTCTGAAGCCTGCTCGGTTATTGAATTTCTCCAGGTTCTGAACGGTACAAGAAGCTCGCCGTTTTCATCGAATACCATGTAACCGTGCATCATCGCGCTGAAGCCGATTGCGGCAAGCTGTGTTATCTCCGCATCATATTTTTCCTTTACGTCCTTTGCAAGCTGCGCATAGCAGTCCTGCAAGCCCGCCCATATTTCGTCAAGACTGTATGTCCAGATTCCGTTTATGAGACTGTTCTCCCAGTCATGGCTGCCGCTTGCGATAGGAGCCTTATCCGCTCCGATTAAAACCGCCTTTATTCTTGTTGAGCCGAATTCTATACCCAGTATAGCCTTTCCTGATTCAATATAATTTTTCATGCCGCTGTGTCCTTTCTGTACGCTTTTAACCATAAAATTGTTATAATTCAATTATACAACATTGATTAAATTCTGTCAAGAAAAAAACGGCTATCCCCGTAAGGATAGTCGTTTTTATATGAAGATTATTATAAGAAGCTATACAATATCTTTGCAGCCTGAGCTCTTGTCGCATTACTGAGCGGAGCAAACTCTGTATCTGACATACCGTTGATTATGCCGCCCTTTACAAGCTCATCAACAGCATTTACAGCATATGATGAAATGCTTGATGCATCTGCAAAGCTCTTTGCCTCGCTGACCTCTGAAATCGTCTTGCCCGCTACCGCTGCCGCTCTTGATACCATTACAGCCATATCCTGTCTTGTGATAAGAGCGTCAGGAGCGAATACACCGTCGTCAATACCTGTTATTATACCGAGGTTGTATGCTGTCTCAACCGCCTGGAAGTACCATGCATCTGTTGATACATCTCCAAAGCTTGATGATGTAAATGACGCTGAATTGAGACCAAACACACCCATAAGCATCTTAGCGAACTCTGCTCTTGTTACTGTATCGTTCGGAGCAAATTCAGTCTCTGACTTACCGTTAATAATACCTGCCGCGGCAAGACCGTTGATTGCTTCTCTTGCCCATGTCGCGCTGCTGATATCTGTAAATGCGTCATTAGCCTGTGCAGCCTCTTCAAGAAGCTTTTCAACAACTTCCGCGCCGTTTACACCGGTTGAGCCTGCTACCGCTGTTGTTGTGCTTGTAGCAACTGAGCCTGTGCTCTTGGAGCTTGATGTGGTACCGGTTGACGATGTTGAACCGCCGCCGCCACCACCGCCGCCGCTTGACGACGAGGTTCCCGGAACTGTGATCTTGAATTGCTTTTCCGTGCTCGCAGCGCCGCTTACTATTGTGGCTGTCATTACAACATTTTTAGTTGTTGACGGCTTTGAATATACACCGCTGTTTGAAAGTGTTGTCGGTACGCTTGAATTCCATGTGAAGGTTGAACCGAACTTACCTGTTGTGGGAAGTGTGATGCTTGATGATGTTGATGAAGGTATAGTCTTGAAGTTATCGTCATATGCAGCATCAAAACGCACCTTATACTTACCTAATGCAGCATCTTCAGAAGCCACATCCTCTGATGTATAACCCATCTTAAAGTTAAAGACCTGCGGCTCGCTTGAATATGTTATATTGCCCTTCTTATATATGACAGCTGCTGTAAGCGTTACATCATGTATATCAAGGTCTGACGTCATAATTGTTGCTGTACCGTCATCTGCAATAGCTACGTGATCTTCATCTGATGAAGTCCATGCGATTGTTGTATTTGCATAACCCGAAACCCTTGTCGGAAGAACAAGGTCATACTTCAATATATCTGTACCATTAAGGTCAAACTTAGTCTCGGCATCATCTGCGGACTTGACTTTTTCGTAGCCCGAAGCTAATACCGCCTCAATTTCCTCCATCGGATTCGGAAGAGTGAATATAAATTCCTTTTCTAATGGCTCCTCACTGCCTGCTCTAATTGTTGCAACAAGCTTTATCTCGTAATCCGATGCATCGTTTGTCGGATTGATTGTCGCGTTTGTGCCAGCTACAGTGATGAAGGATGAAGGCTGCCACTCGGTTTCGCCGCTCTTCTTCTGATAAGCTTCCCATGTTACGCTTGCGCCCGCAGCTACCTCAGGAACATCAAAGTCACCTGTTGCACTGTATATGTCGTTCTTGAAGCTGATGGATGATTGCGTATCATCTATTACAAGCTTATCAGAAGCAACCTTTTCAATCGTCGCATAGTCAAGTGAATACTTTGAATCAATAACCTGAAGGTTATCAATACTTACTGCCCCTACGTTGGCATTCGGAAGGTTTATTGTTGAAAGACGTTTTATCGCACTGTCAAGCTCCTGATAGTCTACAGCCTCGCCTGTTGACTTATCATATACAAATACATATGTAACTCCTGTGCCTGTGTACATCTCATATGTATACCACTTGTCTGTTGTTGCAGGAGCGCTGATGGCAAGCGTGTTGTTGCTAGTATCATTAAACTGAATTACACCGCTTGTGCTGCCAAACATCAAATCCGCCTTAATTATAAATGAATTTGTTCTTACTGAGCTGTTTCTTGAGAATGTAATTGTCGGTACTGAATAGTATGCGGCATCGTAATAGTTTGTAAGATTCATCTGGATATACTTATTGCCTGTATTGTCAGCCACTACTGTAATTGAGTTCTCAGTGCTGCCGCCGGTGGCTCTTGTACCGCTGTTAAATGACATACCCTCTGTGCTATAAGTTACCGGCTTCTTATCATCTGATATGCTAAGATCAACAATCGTACCTGTGTCAAAACCTTCAAAATCTTCCTCATAATATACTATTGTCTGAAGATCAGGAGCAATAAGAGTATATTCTCTCGAGCTTGATAATACAGTAGGCTCTGTCGCGCCATCTTCTGTATAGCTGTATTCTATATTTACAGTAAGCTTCAAATTATAATTCTTCGGCGCATTGTCCTTATCAAAAATAACCTGATTGTTTCTGATAGAAGCATAACCTGCAGCTTCGCCTGATTCCTCAGTAAGCGTCCAGCCTGTTATTGTTGCCTTTGAATTTAGAATCGGAAGAGCAAAGTTATCTGTAATCTTATATGTGCCGTCGCTTTGTAATGTAACGGCCGACTGAGCTGTGTCAAGATCAAGAGCTGCAAGTGAATTTGTGATAATTGCATTCGGATCAAGCTTTACATTAAAGCGAATCGGATATGTAACATATGTAGACTCATCGCCGCTTATATTCGCGCCTATCACAAAATCATATGTACCGTTATCGATTGTATTGGATACTACAATCTTACCGTTCTCAATTGAGAACAAATCCGCATGACTCTTATCAATGCTGTCGATTTTTACATCAAGAGATATATCCTCTGTATATGCACCGTCTAAATATACTCCGAGATCAAGCGCGTATTCACTTACTGATGCATAATCTATTACATTTGTATCTGTTGTTGACAGCTCACTGCCGTTGTATCCGACAGCAACCTCATATGCTGTATAACCTGATGTTGAAATAACCAGATTATCAATATATCCATACGACTGACTGCTTTCACTTCCCTCAGACTGCGAGAAAGATAACGTGGGAAGCTTCCCTGCTGCCATTTCAACAGTCGCATAAATATCTCCGTTAACAGCAATATATCCTGTACCGTCTGTTTCTGTTATAATTCTGATTGTATTCCACGCATTTTCTATAAGTGCAGTGCCTACACCCAGCTTTGTGATAGTAGTTCCTGCTGTATATGTTCCACCTGAAACCGTACCGTCGCTGAGAATCAATTCGGCTGTATTGCTTGCACCGTTTATCGGATAATACTCGAACTCTGTTACAATCCTCTTGCCTGAAAGCT
>JBJEIV010000222.1:0-12051 GCA_051877395.1 Candidatus Ornithomonoglobus sp. | reverse complement strand
GAGCTACGGCGCGCTTACGGGCTTTTTCTTCCTCGGCGGCGCGCTTGCGGCGATAGGAATGTTCATTTCGTCACTGACCGAAAATCAGATTGTTTCGGCGGTGCTCTGTCTTGCGGCGGGACTGATAAATTACTATATGTCCTCAATATCGGGATATGTTTCTTCCTCCGCTGCCGCGACGGCGCTCGCTTTTATCGTTCTGATCGCGGTAATCGGTCTTATAATTTATCTGCTTACAAAAAATCCCGTTATAGCCGCGGGCTTTACCGCGGCGGGAATTGTGATTGTGATGGTGATAAGGCTCGCGTCAGAGGAAACGATGTCGGGCTTGTTCCCCAAGCTGATGAACAAGCTTTCACTGTTCGACAGGTTTTACACCTTTCCAAACGGTGTGTTTGACATATCCTCGCTGATTTATTTCACTGTGGTTATGGCGGTATTTTTGTTCTTTACGGTACAGTCAATGGAGAAAAGGAGATGGAGCTGATGAATTTAAAGCAAACGGCAAGAAAATGGTTCGGGTCAAAGGATTTCAGACTCGGCGGCTACAGCGCTGCGGCGGGCATTATGGCGGCGGCGATAGGTATAGCGGTGGTTATAATGGCGGACACACTGCCGTCAAAATATACGCAGCTTGACATTTCGGGAAAAAATCTCTACAGTATTTCAAAGGAAACGGAGAATATAGTAAAGGGTCTGGACAATGAGGTCAATATATATCTCATCGCGCAGGAGTCAAAGAAGGATAATATAATCGACCGGATGCTGCAAAAGTATGCCGGACTCAGCGGAAACATAAAATATTCCGTGCAGGATCCAGTAAAAAATCCGAGCTTCGCAAAGAAGTATACAAATTCCGAGGTAACGCAGAACAGCGTCATAGTTGTAAGCGGCGACAAGAGCAGATACATAAGCTACAACGATATTTACAAAACAGACTTTGACTATGAAAGCTATTCCCAGACAACAGAGTTTGACGGTGAAAACTGCGTGACAAGCGCGATAAGCTATGTAAGCAGCGATGATATTCCAAAGCTTTACACCTTGAGCGGACACGGAGAGGCGCAGCTTGACAGCTCCTTTGAGGACATGGTAAGCGACAGAAGCATGGAGACTGACGATGTGTCGCTCATCACGGAGTCAGAGGTTCCCTCCGACGCTGATTTTGTGCTGATAAACGAGCCGCAGTCGGATCTTTCGGAGCAGGAGGTGACGCTGCTTAAGGCATACGCAGACAAGGGCGGAAATCTTATTATAGTGTCGGGCTACACGGGAAAGGATATGCCCAATCTCAATTCCCTCACCGAATACTACGGCTGCGTGCTTGATAAGGAGATGGTTATGGAGGGCGACCCGTCAAGGTGTATTCAGGGCTATAATTATTACCTGATACCGTCAATAGGAAGCCATGAGATAACCGACCCGCTCAGAGAGGAAAAGTATTTTGTTCTGGCTCCGATGGCGGTAAATATTAAGAAATCAGAAAACGGACGAGGCAATATAACGGAGATACTCACGACCTCCGACAAGGCGTATGTGAAGGCGGACACCGCTTCAATGGACACTATAGAAAAGACAGACGCGGACACGGAGGGAAGCTGCACAGTGGGTATAGTGTCAACGATAGGCGAGGGCGACAACGAGTCAAAGCTTGTGCTTATAAGCGCGGGGCAATTCCTTACGCAGCAGTCAAATCAGCTTGTCGCGGGAGGAAACGGCGACCTGTTCCTTAACGCTCTGAGCTGGATGAGCGGCAGAGAGGACGGAATAGCAATTCATGCCAAGCCGCTTAGCAGCGAGCGCCTTACGGTATCGGACAGCGTGTCGGGCATACTCGGCTTTATAACGGTGTTCCTCATACCTGCCGCTGTTGTTGCCGGAGGAATATATGTAATAGTAAGACGAAAAAAGAGATAAGGGAGGCTTTGTAAAATGACAAGAACAAGAAAGCTGTGCTGCCTGTTTCTGCTTCTTCTTGCCGCGGCTGCGCTGTGCTTCGGCGCGCGGCTGCTGAGCGAGAGAGCGGAGGAAGCGGATCTTACAAGCGTGATGGAGATAGACGCGGAGGATATTACAGGACTGAAGTGGAGCTATGACGGCGAAACGGTGGAGCTTAAAAAGGAGGACGGTCAGTGGAGGTATGCCGACGACGGCGCGGACGCGGACGGGGCAAAAATAGATGAGATAGCGGACAGCATCGCTTCTATTAAGGCGAGCGCGGTGCTCACAAGGGAGGAGCAGACCGAGGACTACGGCTTTGACGAGCCGGAAAAGGAGGTCGTTGTCTCCACAGGCACCGCCGACACGACATATACCTTCGGCGCGGTAAATGACGTAACGGACGAATACTATCTGAAAATAACGGGCAGCGAAAGTATTTTCATGGTATCAAAGGATTTTGCCTCATGCTTTGACAAGAGCAGAGAAGCCGTGGCGGCAACGCCGGAGCCTACGGAGGAGCCTACAGAGGAGCCTGCGGAGGAGTCCGGCAGCGAGACGGAGAACAAGGAGACTGACTGAGAGTGAACGAAAAAAGGGCGCGCGGCGTCCTTTTTTACTGCGCTGTGGACTGCGCGCGGCGGAAATTTAGGTAAAACCAACAAAATAAATTAATTGATATTGACATTAAAAAAAATTAGTAGTATAATGATAGACTGTGAAGATATGTGATATTTAAAGAGAGGAGTTACGTTAGTGGTATTTTCAAGTCTGACGTTCTTATGTCTGTTTTTACCTATAGTATTGATCGTGTACATGCTCAGAAAGAGCATTGATTATAAGAATGCAGTTATAACGATAGCGTCACTTGTGTTCTATGCGTGGGGTGAGCCGTCGTTTTTAATTTTGCTTATCGCGGCATCGTTTATAAATTATATGCTTGCGCTGGCGATGGACCGCGCAAGAGGAACAGGCCGGGACAAGCTGCTGCTCGGCGCGGCGGTCGCTTTTGATATAGCGATGATAGGCGTATTCAAGTATGCCGGATTTGCCGTAAGCAGCATAAACGGCATATTCAGAACGGCGCTGCCGGTTCCCGAGATCGGTCTGCCGCTGGGTATTTCGTTCTATACGTTCCAGATACTTACTTATGTAATAGATGTCTACCGCCGTGATACCCCGGTGCAGAAGTCTTATCTGAAATTTTTGACCTTCGTATCAATGTTCCCGCAGCTCATTGCCGGACCTATTGTGCGTTACAGTGATGTGGCGGCAAGCCTTGATAACCGAAGGCTGCGTATCAGGGATTTTGCCGACGGCTCGACACAGTTTGTGCTGGGTCTTGGTAAAAAGGTAATTCTTGCGAATTTTGCGGGTGAGGCGAAGGATATTCTGTTTTCTGCGGCAACCCATCCAACGGTGCTTTCATCGTGGCTCGGAATAATATTTTACAGCTTACAGCTGTACTTCGACTTTGCCGGATATTCCGATATGGCGATAGGTATGGGTAAGATGCTCGGCTTCAAATTCCCGAAAAACTTTGACTATCCATATATTTCAAAGTCAATAACCGAATTCTGGAGACGCTGGCACATGACGCTGGGCAGCTTCTTCCGTGACTATGTATATATCCCGCTCGGCGGTAACCGCTGCGCAAAGTGGCGGTGGCTTATGAATACAATGATAGTCTGGATGCTTACGGGTCTGTGGCACGGCGCGTCATGGAATTTCGTGCTCTGGGGGCTCTATTACGGCGTTCTGCTTATAATAGAAAAGCTGTTCTTCAAGAACTGGCATAAGGTTCCCGTTCTGCCGCATATAACCACAATGTTTCTCGTTGTGATGGGCTGGGGATTGTTCTATTTTACGGACCTTTCGGAGCTTGCGCAGTTTGTCGGACACCTGTTCGGCCGCGGCTGCGGATTATACGATTTTACAACGATTTCAACCTTCTGCTCCTACAGCATGCTGCTTGCGGCATGCGCGCTCGTTTCGACCCCGCTGCCGTACACCGTATATAAAAAGCTTATTTCAATCGGCAGAATCGGTTGGATAATAGAAGCGGCAATTATGTGCGCGCTCTTTGTAAGCTGTGTTGCGCTGCTCACGGGCGCTACCTCAAACCCGTTCCTGTATTTCAGATTTTAAGGAGGGGTGGATCATGAGAAAATATGCAATAACCTTTTTATTCATGCTTATGCTTATCGGCTCGGCGATCGTTCTCATGTGCCCGGCTGATACCGAAAGCGTCCTTGCGGAAAACCGCGAGCCGCAGGCATTTCCGGCTTTCAGCGTAAGCTCCGTATGGTCGGGTGAATACATGTCACAGATCAACGACTATGTAAACGATAATATCGGCTTCCGCAGCAGGATCATGTCTCTGTCGGATAAAATTCAGTCCTGTTTCGGCTTCCTGCCCAAGGGAATGGGTAAGATCATATCCACAACAAAGGATATAGGCACGGCTGAGTCGCAGGATTCACACCTTGTGCTGTATGACGGCAAAATTATGGAGATGTTTTTGAGCAACCCGGAGGTGGAGGAGAAATATGCCGAAGCCTTAAACACAGTGAGGGAGGCGCTGCCTGCTGATGTAGAAATGTACTCAATGCTTATCCCGACACAGCTTGAATTCAGCGAACCGTTTTATGCCGGAGTTGAGGATTCGCAGCTACAGGCTATTGAAGCTGTTGACAGCAGGCTCAGCGGTATTAAAACGGTTGATGTGTACGGCAGGATCGCGGAGGCTATGGCGGCAGGCGAGAATTATCTCTATTTTAATACCGATCACCATTGGACAATGGACGGCTCTTATCTGGGATATGCGGCGTATATGGAAGCAACCGGCGGCGCGCCGGAGCCTAAGACGCTTTACAGACTAAAGGAGCTTGGCGCTTTCAGAGGCTCTCTGTATCTCAAAGCAAGGTCACAGCTGCCATGGGACACCTACGATAATATGTTCTATTATGATACTGTTGAAAACGGTGATTTTGGTATGCTCATGCGCGCTGAGGACGGTGTGATGGAATACGGTACGCAGACACCTGTATTTGACACAAATAACTGTGATTATACCCTGTTCTTCGGAGGTGACCAGCCGCTTATGGAGATAACCAATAACAATAATCCCGAGGGCAAGACTGTTATTATTCTGAAGGATTCATATGCGAACGCGCTTGTTCCGTGGCTGCTTAATGACTATTACAGAGTGGTCGTGATCGACCCGCGTTCCTTCGGCGGCAATCTCCTTGATGAGGTTGAGCGCTATAACGCCGATGAGGTTGCTGTTTTTAACTATGTATTGACAACAACCTTCAGCGATTACTGCGGAATGCTTACGGGCCTTTTGACAAATTAAGAATCGAATGCCTTGGCAAGCTTGCCGAGGCATTTTTTTTCGATACGGCTCACATAGCTGCGGCTTATACCGAGGGAATCTGCGATCTGCTGCTGTGTAAGCCGCTTTGTGCAGCCCAGACCGTAGCGCGCGGTGATGATCTGTACCTCTGTGGGAGTCAGAACACTGTTCATGATACGGTACAGCTTGCGCGCCTCAATGCTGTCTGAAACGGAATCGGCAATGTCGGGGGCGTCACTCGGGAGAATATCCGCAAGCGTCATGCTGTTGCCGTCCTTATCCGTTCCTATCCCGTCGTCAATATACACATCGTTGCGCCTTTTCCTCATACTGCGCAGATACATAAGCACCTCGTTTTCGATACACTTTGCAATATAGGAGGAGAGCTTTTTGCTCTTGCTGTGGTTGTAGGTGTTGATTCCCTTTATAAGCCCGATGGTGCCTATTGATATGAGGTCATCGGCATTCTTTTCGTCACAGTATTTTTTTACAATGTGCGCGACAAGGCGCAGATTGCGTTCAATAAGTATATTCTTCGCATTCTCGTCACCCTTTGCGTACAGCTCAAGATATTTCTCCTCTTCCTCTGCGGTAAGCGGCTTCGGAAACGACGCGCTTCCCGATACATATCCCGCCATTAGAACAACTGTCCTGAGCCACTCAAAAACTGCGTTTAACATAAAAAACACCTGCCCGAATATAATAATAGTATATTATACTCGACAGGTGCTTGTCAGTGTTGTATTAAATTTATATTCATCAGACAATATATTCCGATTATGAATTGGGAAATTTAAATGTTCCGGTGAATATTCTTGCGCATCTTGCTGATTTTTATAATACAAGCATTGACTACCTTGTGGGAAGGACGGATGTTGAACTGCCATATCCAAAAGCTATGAGGCGGCATAGCTGGATTGTTTTTTGCGAGAAACAAAAAACGGCTGTAGCTTTAAGCCGTTTTTTGCAGTATTAAAAACTCGGTAATAAATTATAAAAGCTTACTGCCTTTTTCGCAGATTTCATAGATCTCGTCATATTTTTCCTCAATCAGCGGCGCGACCTTTTCGGAGCGCTTTGAGAAAACCTTTTTATAAACGAAATACGGAAGCAGCCAGCCGATAAAGCCGGGAATCGCAAGCAGGACGCACAGCCATATAATCGGCGGCTCTGCTGTCACCGCAAAGGTGGAGCCTGCCATGAACGCCGTGCCGATCATGCCGATACTGAGAGATGCCGACAGCGCCGCAGCTTCCTTTGAATTTTCAAGGGCGTTAATTTCATTCATACAGGCTTCAAAATGGCGCGTGAGCCTTGTAAGCTCCGCCTTGTTTATGATTTTTCTGTCACGCTTTAAATGCAGCGTTACCTTGTTTCTGCCGCTCAAAGCCGGTACCTTATCATTCAGCTGCCAGCCGAAGCACTCTAAGCAGTCAATATATTGCGATACATTTTTTTTATCTGTCGTTATCTCCTTATAGTCATAGCCTGTAAAGGCTTTGCTGTCATTGTTCACTGTCTGTTCCCTCGCTTTCTATGGGTATGTGTACCGTAAATTCCGTACCCTTGTTTATTTCGCTCTTCACGCTTATGGTGCAGCTCATAAGCTCCAGAACCCTCATCGCAAGCGCGAGACCGAGACCGTTCCCTTCGGTGGAATGTGAGCTGTCGCCCTGATAAAACTTATCAAAAATATGCTTTACCGTTTCCTCGTCCATACCGCAGCCGGTATCGGAAACAATAACGCATATTTCATTTTCCTCTGTTCTTTCGCTAAGTCTTACAGCGCCGCCCGGCTCGGTAAATTTAAAGGCGTTGGATAAGAGATTATTCCAGACGATCTCCATAAGCTCATAATCGGCGGTGATCTTGGCGCTGTCCTCTATATCCGCCTCAAACTCGATGTTTTTTTCCTCCCATACGCTCTCAAACCGCAATGCGCATTCGGCAAGCTGAGCGCACAGGTCATAGGTCTGCTTATCGGGCAGAATAGTCTGTTTTTCCAGCTTATTCAGCTTTAAGATGTTTGTGATAAGCCCCGAAAGCCGCTTTGAGGACTGATAGATCGTGTCCGCGTATTCCCTTTGCGTGTCGGTCAGCGGTTCTGTTTTCAGCAGCTCCGCGGTGTTCTGAATAACGGCAAGCGGTGTTTTTATCTCATGCGACACATTTGAAAAGAAATCTGTTTTCAGCGTTTCAATGCTGCCCAGAGCCTCCACCATTTTATTAAAATCCATGAACATCACATCAAGATAATCTGTTTTATCCGATGTGTGCTGCGGCGGAATGTATACTGAAAAATCTCCGTTTGAAACCTTTGCGGTTGCCTCTGCCATAATTTTCATAGGCACCTCGTACGTCGTTTTTACGCGCCATGCCGTGTATGCGGTCAATCCTGCCGCAATGACTGCCCAGTAAACAAGCGGCACGATGATCTGTATAAGGTCATTGCAATGTTTTTCGTTTAGTAGAACTATTAAGCCTACGTGAACACCCGACATTAAAAGTAAAACAAGAAAGAAAATAGTAAACAATGACACAACCAAAAATCTATGCGTTGTTTCCTTTTTCTGCGCCGCATATGACTTACTCATAACAGCACCGCCTTATATCCAAGCCCGCGTACCGTCGCTATTTTAAAGCCGTCACAGTCCGAAAGCTTGTCACGCAGCTTTGTGATATACACGTCAACCGCGCGAAGCCCCGCATCGCTGCCAAGCTCCCAAAATTCGTCCATAAGCTGAGCGCGAGAAAAGGTTTTGTTTGGGTATTGAAGAAGCTTGTAGATTATATTAAACTCTCTTGTGGTAACGGGTATTTCGTTTCCGTCAATTACCGCCGTCATTGCGTCCGCGTCAAGAGTGAGATTTCCGATGCTTAATCTGCGTTCTATTTTGATATTTGCGCGCCGCAGCAGAGCGCGGACTCTTAAAAGCAGCTCGTCAAGCTCTATCGGCTTTACCATATAATCATCAATTCCAAGCTGAAATCCCTTCTGCTTTGCGGGCAGGTCATCTCTTGCCGACATAAACAGAATCGGAATATGCTTATTGACGCGCCGTACGCTCTGGGCAAACTCAAAGCCGTCTGTGCCGGGCATCATAATATCCGAAATAATCAGCTCGTACAGATTGTTATACATTTCCTCATACGCGCTCTGCGCGTCAAGACAGCCCTTTGCTCTGAAGCCGCTGTCGTTTAAGTATGTGCAGACAATTTTGTTAAGACGCTCATCGTCCTCAAGCACCAATATGTTGATCATGGCTTACCTCCTTGATGTTTTCCTGTTATTGTTCATTTTATCACGGATTGCAGCGCTTGTAAAGGGCATATGCTTTAATTCTCTTGTCGCTTTGCAAATCATATAAACTGCCATTCCGAGAACTATCACGCATACTCCCGCGCCTGTGAATGAAATCATAAGCCTGCGCAGCGAAGGATCCTCAGCGGCGCCGAATTGGGTAAGCATAGCCATTTCCAGAGAAAGTATCGATACCAGAGCCGCCGTCAGATTTATCACCTTTGCCGCGGACATTACGGGACTTCCGTATTTTCTGTATTTTATCAGGTTTACGCTTGCCGAAATTACCGCGTAGAAGGCGTATATTGCCATCGCGTATATCAGCAGTCCCGGATACTCAAAGCCGCTGTTTTTTGTAACGGCAAGAATAATAATGCCTGCCAGCGCCTCGTTCATGACGAGCAGAACAACACCGCACAGGCGGTATCTGCGTAGCTCTGCCGCCTTGTTTTCGCCCGCTCTCCTTACATGCCCCAGAAGCGAAAACCTCATAACGGACAGCGATATATAATATACGGCAAGGCTTACAAACCATGCCGAGCGGTAATATATCCCCGAAAAGAGCTTGATCACCGCGTATGTGAAATTGATCGTCAGACTTGAATACAGGGAAATCTCCGTGCGGAATGCCGGCTCTTTCACATACTTTTCAAACAGAGGAACGCTTAACAGCTTCTTTGTCAGAGGATTGTTGTAAATGCCCGATCTGATCCACTCTGTCACAGCGCGTATGCCGGTAACAGAGATGATCATCGCATAAGCCGACAGTACATAGGAAACGTAGGTCACGATATGATTATCCATACCGCTTCCGAGTACAAAAAAGACCAATGCAAACGATGGGAGCGCGATAAGCAGCGTCAGCGGAGGGGGCAGACAAAACAGCCTTTTCAGTAATTTTTTCATTTGCTGTGAGTTCATAGCCATTCCTTTCCGAATATACCCAAATACCGCAAAACTGCCGGATAAGCGGTTGTTTTGCGGTATTAAAAATTTGAAAGCTTTATTTGCAGGTTATTTTACGGCTTTTTATGCTGCGCTTCAATTCTTTTCTTTGCTTCCTCTACGGTTTCGCCGTCTTTTGTCAGAAAGCTGTCCACGAATTTGTCGCTCATTTTATTAAACCCGTCGACAACACCGTTTTCTATTTTTTTGTAGCTGTCAACAACGCCGTTTTCAATCTTTTTATAACCGTCAACGACCTTTTCGGCAATTTTATCGTTTACGGCAGCTAATTTTGATTTTGACATTATATGTAACTCCTTTCGCGAATCACTGAATACCCTTGCAGACGGGGATAAGGCACAGAAGCAGTCCGATGCCTATACACCCCACAAGAATGCCCCAGATCATAAGACCCTGCCATACCATTGTCATGCACATTCCTATGCCGAACGTTAAGGCTCCGACAACTCCGAGCGCCACCGCGGCTATTGCCCTGCCGCTGAGGTGTATGTCAATCGCCTTCTTGCCCTCCATCTTACGGCGGACAATCAGCATTGCCAGAAGCACAACAAGACCGATAACCGCTACAACAACGCCCTGTGAAAAGGCTTCCCATTCCGCTATCAGGCACATACACATTCCTATCGCAAACAGGATCCCGCCTATAGTTCCCATAATCATTGTTACAAAATTCTTCTTTTTCATTTTAGAAATCTCCATATATTTATTTTATGATTGAAGTATAACAGCCGAATGTTTGGCTTTTGTTTGAGTTTTGTTTCAGAATTGTTAAAACAATAAAAAAACGGCTGTATTTCAAGCCGTTCTCTCAGGTGATAAGAATTTATCTGACTGCTTGCTCCGTCGCCGTTTTTCTGCGGCGGCCTGTTACACCGAATACGGCGATCAGAACCAGAACCGCGCTGGCAGCCGACATTGCGAGGAAGGTAATATTGAGTCCGTGCATCTGCGCCGCATCTCCGTATGACGCTTGTGAATGACTTGCAACGACCGTCATAATGCCGACAAACACCGCCGAGCCTATAGCGCCGGAAATTGTTCTCAAGGATGTGAGCAGCGCGGTCGCGTGAGCCGTTGACTTTTTCATGATAACGCTTGTTCCCCATGTGACGATAGGCATCATAAGACAGCCTATTGAAACGCAGCGGACGGCGTTATATACAGCGGGCAGCCATATGGGCGTGTTCATATTTATGAATACCATGCCGATATTGCTCAAAAGCATACATACCGCGCCTGTCACAAATAAAACCTTCATTCCGACCTTATCGTATAGCTTTCCGGCAAACGGACTTATTACCGCCATTACCAGAGAGCCGGGCAGAGTGACAAGTCCCGATGTCGTAGCGGAATATCCCATAATGGACTGTACATAAAGCGGCATAATAACTGATGATCCCATCATAACAAGATATAGCAGCATACTGCCTATAACGCTCAGCGCGTATTCCTTGTTTGCCAGTATTCTAAGCTCAAGAAACGGATCCGCCATATGAAGCTGTCTGTATACGAATATAACGGCCGCGGCGATTCCTATTGCAAGCAGCAGCAATACCTGAACGCTCACAAACGGATAAACTCCCAGATTGCCTATTCCCAGTGTGATACCGCCGAAGGCAAGGGCGCTGATTACGAACGAGAGTATGTCGAACTTCTTTTTTCTTGTATCGAGCACATCATCAATAGTAAAGAGCGCATATACAAGTGAGATTACCATCACTGCCGCCGCGGCGTAAAAAATCATTTTCCAGCCGTAGGAATCAACGAGAAGTCCCGCCAGAGTAGGCGCGATAACGGGCGCGGCTCCGGCGGACAAGCCGTACCAGCCCATTGCCGTTCCTTTTTCCTCCTCCGGATAAATCGTCAGAATTATAACCTGCGCCAATGACATAAGTATTCCGTTTCCGCACGCCTGAAGCACTCTGCCGCACATGAGAACCGCAAAGTTAGGCGCTATTATGCAAAGCAGCAAGCCGACAATAAAGCCTATTATCGCCGTCAGATACAGCTTACGCGTCGGAAAGCGGTTTATTAAAAACGCCGTAAGAGGCATCATAATTCCCATTGCGAGGGAATAGCCGCTTGTAAGCCATTGCCCTGTTGTGACGCTTATGTTAAAATCCCGTATCATGTCTGGCAGAGCCGTCGTCAGCGCTGTCGCAAGCATTGAGGTCGCAACACAGGCGAATACAATATTAAAAAATATTAAGGTTCGTTTTCTTTTTGTTACCGTCACTGAATTACTCATTTTTCTTCTCTCCTGTCTGATTTTTCATCATAAAATCTACCATTTCACCCTGAAGCTCTACAAATAAAGCCGCTCTGTCCTCTCCGAGCGTTTCAAAAAAGCTGACTACTCTGCGGTTAAAGGCTTCCTCCTGCTCCTCGCTCAGCTTCCTTCCATCGGGAAGTAGCTTTACTATGGTATTTCGGTTATTATGCGGATGCTTTTGTCTTTCGACCAAATTTTTTCGCTCCATTTTGTTCA
>JBJEIV010000221.1:0-2374 GCA_051877395.1 Candidatus Ornithomonoglobus sp. | reverse complement strand
CGTACTGCTTTTAAAGGGACATCATACGGTTGTCACGGATCAGTCGCTTACGCAATATATTAATATAACGGGTAATCCCGGGCTTGCGTCAGGCGGAAGCGGCGATGTGCTTGCCGGAATTATTGCCGCGCTTGCGGCGCGGGGTGTGGACTGCGCTGCGGCTGCCGCGGCTGCCGCATATATTCACGGTCTTGCCGGAGATATCGCCGCCGGAAAATACGGGCAGGAGTCCATGAGCGCTAAGAATGTACTGGAATGTCTGCCGGAGGCTTTCTGTAAAATATTAAAACTGGACAAATGAAAAAATTTATGGTATATTTATAAAGAGGGTAATTTAAGAATGGAGAAACGAACATGGGCAGAGATAAATCTTGACGCTCTGGCGTACAATATGCGCGGAATACGCAAAATAACAAATCCTGACGCTATGATCATGGCGGTTGTAAAGGCGGACGCGTACGGACACGGCGCGATCGTATGCGCAAAAACACTTCTTGAAAACGGCGCCGATCGTCTGGCGGTTGCAACGCTTGACGAGGCGCTTGAGCTGAGGAAAGCCTTTCCGGAGGTTCCGATTATGATTTTAGGCTCAAGCATGGAGGAAGAAGCGGAGGAGCTTGTTTCAAACGGTATTATCCCGAATGTCTATACCTATGAGCTTGCGAAAGCGTTGTCCGACGCCGCGGTTAAGCTTAATAAAACGGTAAAGGTGCATATTAAGCTTGATACCGGGATGTCAAGAATAGGCTTTGTTGTGACCGACGGCGATAACAGTGGAATTATAGCTGCAATAAAGAAAATTTCCGAGCTGCCTATGGTTGACGTTGAGGGAATGTTCTCGCACTTCTCGACCTCGGATGAGTATGACGGCAGCTATACGCGTATGCAGTTTAAGCGGTTTGTGAGTATTGACGAGGGGCTGAAAAAAGCCGGAGTAAATATCAGAATAAGACATATCTGCAACAGCGCCGGAATTATGATGTACCCAGAATATCATCTTGATATGGTTCGTCCGGGAATCATACTTTACGGTATGTATCCGTCGGAGGAGGTTGACAAGTCAAGACTTGATCTGAAATACGTTATGTCTTTAAGGTCGTATATAACATATGTCAAAGAAATCGAGCCGGGCAGAGGTGTAAGCTACGGCAAGGAATACATAGCCGATGGAACGGCAAAACTTGCCACGGTTCCTATCGGTTACGCAGACGGATATTCAAGACTGCTTGCGAAGAAGGCAAGAATCGCGGTTAATGATAAAACCTTTGCGATTGCGGGCAGAATCTGCATGGATCAGTGTATGATTGACGTTACATCTGTTAATAATATAAACAGAGGTGACGAGGCACTGATTTTCGGAGACGGAGCAGTTACCGTTGATGATGTTGCCGCATGGCTCGGTACTATTAATTATGAGGTCACATGTATGGTGAGCCGGAGAATACCGAGGGTATACAGACAGGGCGGTGAAATTGTCGGCGTGGTTGATTATCTGCTGTAATTATATCGAAAGGAGCTGGAGGCTTTGTCACACATCTGCAAGAATTATGAGGAGATGAAAAGAAAGCTTATGGAGGGCTATCTTGAAATGTCCGAAATCAATCTTGAAGAGGCGGAAAACAGTCAGACAGCCTGCAACGAAGCGTTGCGGGTATGCGAGCAAAATTTGACGGAGTGTGAAGAAGAGTGACAGTAAAACGAGGAGATATTTTTTATGCCGATCTCAGTCCCGTTGTGGGCAGCGAGCAGGGCGGTATACGTCCGGTGCTTATTGTGCAGAACGATGTGGGGAACAAGTACAGCCCGACGGTAATCGCCGCGGCGATAACAAGCCGCATTAACAAGGCAAAAATGCCGACGCATATAGAGCTGGCGGCTAACCTGTACGGACTGAACAAGGATTCGGTGGTATTACTGGAGCAGATAAGAACGATCGATAAACGCAGACTAAGAGAAAAAATCGGCAGGCTGAACAGCGGCATGATGACGCAGGTAAACAGCGCGTTATTCATCAGCTTCGGCTTACAGCTTGTATAACGGTTTACATATACCAAAGATAAGACGGCACAGCTGCATTTTAGCGGCTGTGCTTTTTTGATTTGTGTCAAAAACCGTTTAGTATGCATTCTATTACCGTTTGGTAAAAACATCTTGAAAAATCGTGTGAAATGCTGTATAGTAAAGGCAGCATAAAAAATTACGCAAGGGGTGTTTCAAATGAAAAAAACAGGCATTACGGCACTTATGGCGGCAGTGGCGCAGCAGACAGCATTTGCAGCGGATTATTCCGGCAGCGGGTATGTCCAAAATGAGACATGGCTGGCTTTTGAAGAACGGTGGCACGGGGCTTTGAGTATAGCATTTATAGCTGTAT
>JBJEIV010000220.1:0-2385 GCA_051877395.1 Candidatus Ornithomonoglobus sp. | reverse complement strand
TTGAAGAAATAGAATGCGTGCCGTCTATGATTGACTGCTGCTGCGCATAGGACATATGAGAAAAAGCCTCAAAGGCTTGCGGATTTTTCATAAGCGCCATACCGAAGCCCAGCGGCAGATCATTATTTATCGGCATACTAACAACCCCTTTCAAGGTTAGTGTGTGCGATATGAGAAAAAAATATGAGTTTTATCAAGAGGGACAATAAATGAATGATATACAATTAAAGCCTTGCCCATTCTGCGGCAGAAAAGCAGCAATAGAGATGTGGTCAAGTGCAGGTCCTATGTATATGGTGAAATGCAACAATCCGGATTGCCCTATTCCGATTGAGGGATACCCAAGTGGGCATGATCTGGTAGAAGTCAAGTTGGAATGGAACAGGAGGGCTGAATAATGGGTTTTAATGATATTACTATTACAACGTCTGAATATCGACCTTGTATCGTTAGAGGCAAAAAAGCATTATTCCATAGATGGAATGAACATGCGGAGATACAAGCCCCTGGATTTACGATTGGCAGCAGTCCCGGAGGACAGCTTAAATCCATTTTTGGCATGGTTGAATTTGAAGACGGAACTCTCGGAGAAGTAAATCCTTGTGAAATACGTTTCATAGATAAAAAAATAAAAGATTATTGTTTTGATATGGAGGTATAACATGAGAGATTATTTGTTCCGCGGTAAGCATAAAAAAGGCTTTTGGTGTTACGGAAATCTCGTTGTTAAGATAGACGGCGCGTCCATAATAACACCGGATGAAACACCAATAGGCAAATATGGCGCAGTTATCCCCGAAACCGTAGGCGAATACACCGGCTTGACCGACAAGAATGGCAAGAAGATATTTGAGGGCGATATTGTTACAGGATATTTTAATCACGAGAAAATAATAGGATATATTTTCTATGGTACAGAAGCCTCATTCTTTATTCGAAGAGATAGGTTATTTGGTATAGGAATGAACAATGCCGAAGACTGGCTTGAAGTTGTCGCAATATACACGACAACCCAGAGCTTTTCCCAGAGCTTTTGGAGGTGTGACAATGGGCAGACAAATATATTTTACCAAACAGGAAATAGAATCCTTGCGTGAAGCAAGTACACAGTGGTATGAGATATTAGGAAGCAATTCCGAAGGAATATATATAGCGGAGGAGCTTATGGATAACGGTCTTGGTTCTGCCTTGTACAAGCTGTACAAGGGGTGCATTGGTGAACAAACGTATGAGGAATATGCAAGGAGGAGAAATCAAAATGACTGATACATACAAAGAGCTTGCTGACAGGCTTGCAAAGGGAATGAATTTTAAGAAAAATGCAGTGATACTTGCTACAGCAGCACCGATTGAAGACAGCGATGAATTTGATCTCGAAATATATACGAAGGGGAGCGCTTCCGTATGTGCTGATATAGCTGTAGAAATTATGTTGGATATAATAAGCACACTTGACAGCGAGCAGATGAAAATTATTACTGCAAATTACTTTATAGACAGGCTCAATAAGGAGCTTGCAACATATGAGACACAAAACATTGAGGAATCCTCGGAGGTCGAGAAAAGAAGCATATTGCTTGAAGATTTGAATTTATCAGTAAAAACATATAACGCCTTGAAGCGTGCCGGAATTAATAACACACTTCAACTTTGCAGCATGGGAGCGGACAAGCTTAGAGCAATCAAAGGCTTAGAAGAAAAATCTTTAAAAGAAGTGGTCGGTCACTGCGAGGAGTTCGGCATAATCATATGAAATATGTAGATTTATTGGATGGTATACAGGGATGTATACTTGAATTAGCCGATGCACTTGCTGATCTTGCCCGACTTGTGAAAGAATACAACAGAATTTCTCTTTCAGATACCGCAGAAAAGTTCATGCGTAAGAAGCAAATATATAAGAAGAAAGCCGATAAAAAATATAAAATTATATCTGAGAATGTTGCCGTGATACATAGCAACATTACGGAAGCGGCAAGAGGTCCGCCGCAGGCGGCGCCAAAGCTTATATCATCTTATGGCAAAGGAGGATATACACATATGAGTGAAAACCTGAAGAACAAAATTGCAGAAGGTAGTGTTGTTGCGTTTGTAGTAATCGCTATTTTAGCATTGTTATATGGAATTAGTTGGATTGTAACATGTGGAATTATTAAGCTGATTACAATGTGTTTTGGATGGACATTTAAGTGGAGTATTGCAACCGGTATCTGGTTGATTATCTGTATTTTGCGTTCAATTTTCAATGTGACAGTGGAGAATAAGTAAAACGTAGTTGAAATAATAAATCAAGGAGGCGGACAAGTCTCCTACCCAATAATTTACAGTATTATCCAGATAAAACAAAAGCGGCGGCTGCCGCTTTACGGAAACCTATACTGTATT
>JBJEIV010000219.1:0-12096 GCA_051877395.1 Candidatus Ornithomonoglobus sp. | reverse complement strand
GATTTTGACTGCTCGCTGACTTTTACTGTAACGCCTGTAACAGTCTGGTCATTCGGTGTAACTGTGAAGGTGAATGCCTCTGCATATGTACCGTCGCCTGCTGACCAAACGTCCTTTACTGTTGTAAGCTCGCTTGCTTCTGCAGGAACGATGTCACGTATCTTGGTGAGAAGGACATAGTCAAGATAACCGCCATGTGAGTCTCTACCATTAATAGTTACTGTCTGACCTGCTCTAAGGGTTGCAGTTGTTGAGAAAGCGGTGAAATTAGTTGAGCTTGCCGTTAAGTTCCCTGACTGGAAAATCTGTTCGCCGTCAACCTTTATAACAACATATCTTCCGCTGTTACCATCTGTACATGCAGCTCCGTCAATTGTATATACACCGTCTTTTGCTACAGTAAATGATGCAGTTGTTGTAGCGTTTGTTTTAAGATAGCCACCGTTGGATGCGTTTGCGTTCGCTTCACCATCAAAATCCTCGAACTGATATGTACCGGTACCTACAGCAGTGTATGGAACATCTTTTGACTGTGCATCTCTGGTAAGTGTTGTTGATGTACTGTATGTTGTAGCATCAGCCTTATATAATGTATCACCATTTACAATATATTTCGGATAGCTGTATGAGTATGTATCGCCAACATAGTTTGTAGATACATCCGCATTAAGAGCTGCCTTAATTGGATTTCCGTCAGCATCAACATAGTTGATTGTAAGAGCGCCGGCAGCCTCCGGCAGTTTCGAGATTGTCAATGACTTAAGTATCTGCGGATTATATGTGTAGGCTGTTGAATAACCTGTTCCGGTATGGTATATTACTGCTTTTGACAATGCACCGGCTGTTGTGGCATATGTGAACGGTTCATTGTATGCAAGGTAATATGTATGAGTATCATCCATATTACGGATAATTGATACAGTACCTGAATGTGTTGTTGTATCAATATTTGCACTGATTTCCCATGTTACGGAATCCAGAACATAATCGCGAAGAGCGTTTGTACCCGAACCTGGACTGGTCGGCGACTGGGATGAGATTGTTGTATATTCAACATCATTAATTAAGAACTTTGTATTGCTTCTGTCACTTGTCAGATTAAGAATAACATTACCTGATGCATCAGTGAACTTAATACCGGATGTATTGAGCTGTGATGTACCTATATTAAATAATGCGCTAATCTGAATATTTCCTTCAAAACCGGTTGCATCCAATGTCTTTGTAGCCTCATAGTCACGGTACTTGTTGTTAGCTGTTCCGGGGGTTATTGACAAACCTTCTGCAGTTGTTCCGATTGTTGGCGCAAAGCTACCTGATGTATGTGCCCAACCATCTGTTGAACCAGCTTCCCATGTTTCTGAATCTGTGTAATCAACACTGTAGAGCTCGACAGTGTCAGCAGCGTTTGCAGTAACAGCCAGTCCTGCAAAAGCACTTGCAGCAATAGCCAAAGCAGAAATACTGCTTACGAATTTTTTAGAATTCATTTTCCTCTCTCCTCCTTGTGAGATCTAAAATTATTTATATTATTCCGTACGGCAATCCACAATCCGCACGGTATAATACACATTGCTGTGATGCCGGCGTATATGCCGCCGCATGGGGATTGCGGTAACAGCGCCGGTTGAAAATTATTGCGCTCTGTGAGCGCTGGATAATAACTGTATTGACAAAATTTATACACACTAATTATAACACTTGTACACATATTTGTCAATGATTTTTTTGTAATGATTTTCAATTTCTGCCATGACATATAGAGGTATATCCGTAAAGATGTCAACACTTTTAAAAATCACTTGACTAATATAATTCGCTTGTGGTATAATATAATCAGTATTTATTGCTTTGATCGGAAATTTGTATAAGGAGGATATAATGGCAAAAACTAAAAAATTGAGAATCATACCCATCGGCGGTCTTGATGAGATCGGAAAGAATTTGACCGCTTTTGAGTACAGCAATGAGATAGTCATTGTGGATTGCGGTATGGCATTTCCTGATAACGATATGCCGGGAGTTGATATGGTGATCAACGACATAACATATCTTATTAAGAATGCCCAGAAAATTAAGGGTATATTTCTGACCCACGGACATGAGGACCATATAGGCGGGCTTCCGTATTTTCTTAAGGAGATCAATGTGCCTGTTTACGGAACAAGACTTACTCTCGGACTGGTTGAGCATAAGCTTAAGGAACACAACATGGTTTCGCTGGTTCAGCTTATCCGTACCCGCGCGGGTCAGACGGTAGAGGCAGGCAAGTATTTTTCGGTAGAGTTTATAAGAACAAATCACTCTATCGCGGATTCTGTTGCGCTTGCGATTAAAACGCCTGTAGGCACGATAATTCATACAGGTGACTGGAAAATAGATTCGACTCCGATCGTCGGCGAGCCGATTGACCTTGCAAGACTGGGACAGCTTGGAAACGAGGGTGTTCTCGCGCTTATGTCGGATTCGACGAATGTTGAGCGTTCGGGCTACGCGATGAGTGAGAGATCGGTGGGCGATAAGTTTGATATGATCTTCCAGGGCTGCGATAAGCGTATAATCATAGCGACCTTTGCCTCGAATGTACACAGAGTTCAGCAGATAATCGATGCCGCGGCAAAGAATAACCGCAAGGTTGCCGTTTCGGGCCGCAGCATGGAGAATATAGTGGAAATTTCAATACTTCTCGGATATATGAAGGTACCCGAGGGCGTGCTCATTAATATAGACAACATCAAGAAATACAGACCGGATCAGATAGTAATAATTACAACAGGCTCGCAGGGAGAGCCGATGAGCGCGCTTACAAGAATGGCGTTTTCAGATCACCGCAAGGTTGAGGTTACAAAGGACGACCTTATAATAATCTCCGCTTCGCCTATTCCGGGCAATGAAAAGCCGGTATCAAATGTAATAAACGAGCTTTTCAAAATCGGCGCGGAGGTTATTTACAAGTCGCTTATGGATGTCCATGTTTCCGGGCACGCGTGCCAGGAGGAGCTTAAGCTCATGCTTGCGCTTACAAAGCCGAAGTTCTTTATACCGGTACACGGCGAGCACCGCCATCTTGTTCTGCATAAGAAGCTGGCGGAGCAGGTGGGAATACCCGCGTCGCGTACATTTGTACTGAGCAACGGAACTGTTCTTGAAATGGATTCAGACAACGCGAAGATAAGCGGAACGATTCCGGCAGGGCAGGTATTGGTTGACGGATTGGGCGTAGGCGATGTAGGAAACATCGTTCTCCGTGACAGAAAGCACCTTGCGCAGGACGGTCTTATAATTATCGTTATAACGATTGACCAGCAAACTCATGCTATGGTATCAAGACCTGACGTTATCTCCCGCGGCTTTGTATATGTCCGCGAGGCGGAGCAGCTTATCGAAGGCGTTAAGGATATCGCTGAAGAATCTGTTTTAAGCTGTCTTTCTCGCCGCAATGTAGACTGGTCGATGATGAAGACCACCGTAAAATCGGGTGTTGCAAGATACATCTTTGAAAAAACAAAGAGAAACCCGATGATCCTGCCTATAATTGAAGAGGTTTAATCACAAAAGGGAATGCGCCAGAAACCGCATTCCCTTTAAATTATTCCTCTCCTCGCAGTATTGCCGCAAGTCTCTGCATAAATCTTGTGCATTTGCCGACTGCCGCGGCTTCAAAACGGACTCCGGCAGCAGACAGCTTATTCATAAGCTCAGCCGGGATTTCCTTTGTGTATTCCACTTCAATCTCATAATCCGTTTTGTCGAGATAATCGTTTTTGTCAAGGCAGATTTCCACACCGTCTGTATACATAAGACTGTGACGAAGGGTGGTGAGCGAGCCGAGCAGCGCCGCCGGAACCTCAAGTCCTGTCATTTCCATGACCTGTCCGGGGGTGAAGCTTTCGGGTATATCGGGCGTGTTAAATTCCGCCTCCTCGCATATCTGCAGGGGACTGTTGGCATTTTTATGAACCTTGATCTGGATCTTATTCACATTGTCCTTTGTGCGGACACGGAGGGTTATTCCGTTCTTTTTAAGCTCATTGTGCGGGTCTGTATAGTAGCTGTTTATCTGCTCCTTGACCCAGTCCCACTCAAACATTTTTTCAAGCTCAAGATAGGTATGCTCGTCGAGCATACATTTTAATTCTGTTTCAAGCATTGCGCTCGCCCTCCTTATATAAACTGATTGCGCTCCGCGCTGTATTCATAGCCTATAACGGAGCACTTCTTTTCAAGCTCAGACTTGTCCGCCTCTAAATCCTCGCATAACGCGTCAAGCGAGGAATAAAAATCGCGGAGCTTTGTGTTTAAAACACTTACCAGCATTGCCGGGTCATTGGGTAAATTCATAATATTAACGCCTCTGCTTTCTTTTTTAGTTATTATAACAAATGTCAGACTCTTTTGCAAGATTATTTTAAAATTATTGTTTAGGGGCAATATTTTCAGACATAATTAAGCGCCGGTACTTGATTTTTTTTATTAAATATGGTATAATGCAATAAATTAAATGAATTTGCGATTATGAAAGGATGTTTTTATGAAACGATGGCACATAATAGTCTTATCGGTAGTGGCTGTGATCGTAGCATTGATTGTCGGAGGCTCGTTCTTTTACAAATATTACATAGTACCCAAATATATGAGACCGATAATTCAGGAGGTACAGGATCGTCTCAGAGCTGATGATGCTTTGGAGGGACTTTATGAAGAAGCGGTACGTTTACATGACGAAGGCGTTATGGATGACGAGACATATGCCGAATTTGTAAGAACCTACAAAGAACATAACCAGATTTCTGAGGATTCAGCAAGAGCTCTTCTTGAAGCTAAAGAGAATGGTGATGCTCAGCTTGGAAAGGATACTAACAGCAGCTCTGTAACCGCAAGATACGCTTCAAGCAAGGTAGGCGTTGAAATAATACAAACAAATGACGGCGATGCTGACGGCAAGGCAAATATGAAGTACAGTACAGAGAGAACATCAGACAGGATCAAGGCTGAGGATGTTGTAAATGCGGAAAAGGTTATCTCTGAACAGGAGGAAACAGGGAATAATACCGAAACTGATGAAACCGACGAGGAGAAACAGGTGTCGGATGCGTATTCAAAGCTTAAGTCAAAAATGTCGGGTGATGAATTTTCAACCTTCATCTCTATAATGAACAAGCTGAATATAGGTACATTGAGAACTTTTGTCAGCACCAGTGACAAAGAGGGTCTTAAGAGCTATCTGCATTCAAATTTGTCTGATAGTGAATACAGCCAGATAGTAAATCTTGGCTATAAATATATGAATGTTCTGTTAGAGGACAAATAATATCAAAGGGGATCAGAAAATACTGACCCCCTGATTTTTTGCGGGAACGGGGTTAATGATAAATGAAAAGTATTCTTGATAAAAGGTGGGGAATAGCCGCTGCCGCGGTTATATGCAATCTGCTGTGGGGAAGCGCGTATCCGGGGATAAAAATAGGATATGAGCTGTTTGATATAACGGACAGTGTTTTCCAGAAGATGTTCTTTGCGGGGCTCAGATTTGTCCTTGCGGGCATTATGGTTCTCGCCGTGTCGATCCCTGTTAACAAAAGGATTCCGAAGCTGACACGATCGAATATCGGGGTCATCATTCTTACAGGATTGATATATACCGCCTGCCAGTATGTGTTTTTCTACATAGGTCTTTCAAATACCACAGGAGCGAACGGATCAATCGTTAATTCCTCTACGACGTTTATAGCTCTTATTGCGGGTCATTTTGTATATAAAGAAAAAGTGGGTGTAAGAAAGCTTGCAGGCGCTCTTATAGGCTTTGCGGGGGTCGTTATAGTACTTATTTCCGGCGGAATAGGAGGCTTTTCGTTCTTCGGGGAAGGTTTTATTCTGATTGCTGCCATATGCTTTGTGTTCGGCTCAATGATTTCAAAACGCGCGAACCGTGAAAATGACGCAATGACGGTTACGGGCTACAATCTTCTGATAGGTGGCCTTGCGCTGCTCTTTGCCGGCCTTTTGGGAGGCGGAACACTTAATACAGTAAGCGCTGCGGGAATTGCTGTTCTTTTGTATCTTGCGTTTCTGTCTGCGGCGGCGTTCACGCTATGGACAATGCTTCTGAACCGTACCGGAGTGGGAAGTATCAGCTCCTTCAATTTTATAATACCGGTGTCAGGCACGATCCTTTCTGCGATTTTTATGCATGAAAATATATTCAGTCTGAAATATGCGGTTTCATTGGTTCTGGTATGCGCCGGTATTCTGATAGTGAATCTTTCTGAAAAGACTGAACAGTAAATAGTTTTTGCTATATAGCATGCATTAAGTACTCTGTATTTTAATCATACTTAATGCATGCGGTTAAGACCTCTTTTCATTAAGTTTTTTTCATTACATTAACTGTAGAAAACTTAGTGAAAAGCATATAAATTGTGTCCCGTTTTGGGGGCAAATGCAATATAAGCAAATCGCACAAAAATCGGAACAAAATTTTTATGTTGTGAAGTTTACACAAAGAAAATAGCTTAATTTTGTTAATTATAAGACTAACATTTTCTAAAAAAATATGTTATTATATATACAAGAAGTGAGATGGAAATAATGTGACTGATTTATGTTATAATATGTAATCGGTTTGAGGGAAATTTCGTCTCCAAAAAATTTACTAAATTAAGCGAGGTAAGGCAATATGGCAGATTTACAGTTAAAGCACATTTATAAGAGATATGCAGGAAATGTTACAGCAGTCAGCGACTTTTGTATAGATATCGCTGATAAGGAATTCATCATTCTCGTTGGACCGTCAGGCTGCGGTAAGTCAACAACTCTCCGTATGATCGCAGGTCTTGAAGAGATTTCAGATGGTGAGCTCTACATCGGCGGTAAGCTTATGAACGATATCGCTCCGAAGGACAGAGATATCGCGATGGTATTCCAGAACTATGCTCTTTATCCGCATATGACAGTATTTGATAACATGGCATTCGCTCTCAAGCTTCGTAAGACTCCGAAGGATGAGATCAAGAAGAGAGTTACAGAGGCTGCAAGAATTCTTGACATTGAGCACCTTCTCGACAGAAAGCCGAAGGCTTTGTCAGGCGGTCAGAGACAGAGAGTTGCAATGGGTCGTGCTATCGTACGTTCACCGAAGGTATTCCTTATGGATGAGCCGCTTTCAAACCTGGATGCTAAGCTCAGAGTTGCAATGAGAACAGAGATCAAGAAGCTCCACAACAAGCTCCAGACAACATTCATTTACGTTACACATGACCAGACAGAGGCTATGACAATGGGTACAAGAATCGTTGTTATGAAGGATGGTGTTGTTCAGCAGATCGATACACCGTCTAACCTCTACAACAATCCGTGTAACCAGTTTGTTGCCGGCTTTATCGGTTCACCGCAGATGAACTTCATCGATGTTAAGCTTGTTCAGAAGGGCAATGACCTTTGGGCAGAGTTCGGTTCAGACGCTGTTAAGATTCCGGAAGGCAAGGCTAAGAGAGCAGAGCTCAAGCCGTATATCGGTAAGGAAGTTGTTCTCGGTATCAGACCTGAGGATCTCCATGATGATGAGGCTTTCCTCTCAACATATCCGGACGCTACAGTAAAGGCATTTGTAGAAGTTACAGAAATGATGGGTGCAGAGACATATCTCTATCTCCTGATCAACGGCATTCAGTTCACGGCAAGAGTTAACCAGAGAACAACAGCTAAGATCAACGATACTGTTAAGGTTGGATTTGATGTTAACCATATCCACTTCTTCGATAAGGATACAGAGCAGACAATCCTTAACTGATAGGGAAGTTAATATTGAACATTGCAAAACCGGGAGGCTTATGCTTCCCGGTTTTTTTTGCAGCAAAAAAGCATAAAAAAGGTCCCCGGAGTAACCGTGACTAAGAATCAGAATTCTACCTGCTAATGCAGGTGGGTCGCTTCCCGAAGGCTTTACAAGTCCACTGGCATTCACCGAGGTGAAAGGAGGCATGTGCGCCGCCGTCCGGAGAAAGCATCCCGTTTAAGAAGTGTTGGTAAAAAAATGATTCATACACGCGAAACCCCAGGGCTTCCTCATGTAATTAGTATATCACAAACGCTTGTAAAATACAAGTGTTATTTAGTTACATTTTCATTACAAGACTGTAACTTTATGCAGAAAATGTAAAGCTACTGATTTTCACGTTCCTCATCGCGCTTTACAAATTCGTTAAAAGCGCGCTGGAGAAGGTCCTCGTCCTCGACCATAACCAGCTCCGCATCATCGCTGTCAATATCGCCTTCAACGACCATGATAAGAACCTCGTCTGTATCCTGACCCTCCGGCATAACCTCAGCCAAAGCAAAGAAAGTTTTCTTTTCAAGCTCAAAAACGTCAAGGGTCTCAAATTCGATCTCGTTGCCGTTTTCGTCCTCAAGGATAATTATATTGTTTTCCATTGTAATTGTTTTCTCCTTTATTATAAAATTTGTGTCATGTATATATTTTAATATATTTTTATATAAATGTCAATCATTATTTTTCTGTTTTGCAAGATAGCTTTCCAGGATAAGACATGCCGAAACGGTATCTATTACATTTTTACGCTTTTGACCGCGGGTATTTGTCGTGTTCAGGAACCGCGCCGCGCCCATGGTTGTCAGACGTTCATCCACATATTCTATATTGCCGTCATATATCTCGCGCAGCTTATCCGCAAATTTATGGGTCGCGTCGACCCGAAAGCCCTCGGTGCCGTCCATATTCTTCGGCAGACCTATTACAATTGTTTCAGGCTGATATTCCTTTATTATCTTTTCAAGCTCCTCCATGAGCTTTTTTGCGCCCTTATTTTTTATAGTGCCGACACCCTGAGCTGTCCAGCCCATGATATCTGTTACCGCAACTCCGACGCGCGAATCTCCGTAGTCAATTCCAAGTATTCTCATAATGACATCTCCATAACAATAGTATAGAACAATTGTAACATATTAAATACGAAATTTCAACAAAATTATAAATTTCTTTTTAAGAACAATATTGACATTCATAGAAAAAATCTATATAATAAAAGATGTTTATTAATTCTGATGAAAGGAAGACGTGTATGAAAAAGCTTTTGTTTATCTTTAATCCGCGATCGGGAAAAGGGAAACTAAGGAACACATTGTTTGATATAGTGGATATATTCACAAAGGCAGACTATGAGGTAACGACATATCCGACACAGGGGAAAGATGACTGCGCCGAAAAGGTAAGCGAGCGGGCAGAAGCGTTTGATCTTATCGTTGTTTCCGGAGGTGACGGGACCCTTAATGAGGCGGTAAGGGGAATGCTTTCGATTGAGGAAGAAAAGCGTCTGCCCATCGGCTATATACCCGCCGGGACAATGAATGATTTTGCATCAGGCAACGGTATTCCAAAAGCGATGAAGGATGCTGCGGAGGCAATAGTCCGCGGTGAAACGGTAAAATATGATATAGGTCTGTTTAATGAATGCGCGTTTATATATGTTGCGGCGTTCGGAGCTTTTACGGATGTATCGTATGATACACCGCAGACCAAGAAAAATATTTTCGGATCGGCAGCATATCTGATAGAAGGTATAAAGCGAATCCCGCAGATAGAAGGAATTAATGTCAGGATAAAAACCGTGGAAGGCAATGAGTTTGAGGAAGAGGTGATCTGGTGCTTTGTAATGAACTCGTCAAGCGTTGCCGGATTTGAAATAGGTGATTTCTACCAGATAGATACAAATGACGGACTGTTTGAACTGGTTCTTATTCCTAAAAGCTCGAATATAATTGATTATGCCGCTGTGATCAGTGATATAAAGAACGGAAAGCGAGATGCGGACGGTGTTAAGGTGATAAGCACAAAAGGCGCGCAAATCATTACCGAAAAGCCGGTAAGATGGACGCTTGACGGCGAATTTGGCGGAGAAACCGATAATGTAAGCTTTTCTGTTGAGCATGATGCGGTAGATTTTATTTTAAACAGAGGAAGGGAGAATATTAATTAATATGGAAGCAATGGTACAATCAATAGTGGGTGCGCTGCAGGCGCGTAATGTTTCGCCGCAGATAATCACATTTCTTATTTCGATGATCCCGCTCCTTGAGCTGAGAGGAAGCATAATAGTTGCGGGCGGAATTTTAAAGCTGCCGTTTATTCAGACGTTTATCGCAGCTGTAATCGGAAACATGCTTCCGATACCGTTTATTTTATTATTCATTGAGAAGATATTTAATTGGATGAAGAAAATCAGATATCTTAAAAAATTTCCCGATTGGATCGAGGCAAAGGCGATGAAGAAATCTGCCCAGATTGAAAAATACGGATATCTTGGTCTGTTTCTCTTTGTGGCTATTCCTTTGCCGGGTACGGGCGCGTGGACAGGAAGCCTGCTTGCCGTATTATTCGGGTTAAAGCCCGCCAAGAGCCTGCTGTTTATATTCTTGGGTGTTCTTACCGCGGGATTTATAATGTCAATACTCAGCTTCGGTATTATACAGAATATTCTGTATTAAATATAAAAGGCGTGATCATGGGATCACGCCTTAAATTTTATCTTGTTCTTATTTCTCCGTCCACTATTCCGAGCACGCGTCCGAGGCATTTAATCCCCTCGTTGCCGCGGATAAGCTTATATGCAGGGTTGAGTGAAAGAAGTCCTTCTGGGGTATATTCCTTCATGTACACGCTGCCGGCATATACAAATATACCGATTTCACCGTATTCAACCGATTCTGTTGATTCGACATATACATGGTCACCGCTGTGGAACTCCGGCTCCATACTGTCACCCGCGATTCTTAATATAAAGCTTGTACCGTGAGGAGGTTCATACTCAAGCTCAGCAATGCTTACCGTCTGACTGTCAAGAAACTCGCCGGTACCCGCTGAAACCGGAAAATCGTAGTATATTGCCGAATACCAGCGCCTTGACGCATTCTGTTTTGCGATTTTTACGCGGTTAAATTCATGGAGCAGAGTGCGTCTGACATGCTCGCGGCCGCCGGTGTCGAGCTCTCTGTATTCATCTATTATTTCTCTTTCCGCTTCGGTAAGGTTTTTGCCGGGTTCTTTATTTTCAATCAATTCGTCAAGCGAAAAGCCAAGACAGCGGACAATATCATTAATCATATTCATTTTCGGATCCTTGGTACGTCCGCTGAACAGCTTCTCTATAGTTGTCTGCGGAATACCTGTTTTTTCTGCGATGCTTTTATATGTTTCCCTGCTTGCGCTTTTAAGCTCCTTTAATCGGTCCAGCCAATACATTTCTATTCCCCTTTCTTATCATTAATTCCGATATATATTAAAATCATGACTTTTTGTCTGTTATCAAGCTTATTATAACACCGAAGTGTGAGAAAGTCAATATTTTTTTAGTACGAGAGTGAAAAAAATGTCGAAAATCATCGAAGGTAAATACAATGTTTTACTTGCAATTTGATGCGCTGTATGGTAAAATACTGCATAAGGAGTTACGATTATGAGAGAGTTTATTATAAATGAAAATTCCGGAGGTCAGAGAATAGATAAGTTTATTACTAAGCTTATGCCTAAGCTACCGAAGTCAATGATGTATAAGGGCTTCAGAAAAAACTGTGTGAAGCTCAATGGGAAGCATGTCAAAGACGGTTCGGCTTTTGTCGAGGAGGGCGATGAGCTGAAGCTGTATTTCAGGGATGAGTTTTTTGAAAATGAGCCGGGGTTCAGATATGTAAAGCCTAGTATTGACATTGTATATGAGGATGAAAATATTCTTGTCATAAATAAAGAAGCCGGAGTTGTTGTACACGCAGATGAGCAGAATACAGGGATAACCCTTATTGATATGGTGCAGAGCTATCTGTTCGAAAATAATGAATACAACCCGAAGGAGGAGCAGACCTTCAGACCGGCTCTGTGTAACCGTTTGGACAGAAACACGGGAGGACTTATTATAGCGGCAAAGAATGCGCGGGCTTTGAGGGATATGAATGCGCGTATACGCGGCCGTGAGGTAAGGAAGTTCTATATGGCTGTGGTTGAGGGCTATCCTGAAAAGACAGGTCATCTTGAAGGGTTCACAACACGAAAAGATAAGGTTACTGCCGTGTCGGCAAACGCGTCGGACG
>JBJEIV010000218.1:0-2405 GCA_051877395.1 Candidatus Ornithomonoglobus sp. | reverse complement strand
TTATATTTCCTGTTGCATTTAAGGACTTGATTCCGGTTGTTTCATCGGGATCGGTATTCCAACCCACAAAATCCCATCCATATTTCTGAGCGGTTGGTGTCAGATCAACCGCGCCGCCCGGCTCAACTCTTTTACTTGACTCAGTTACAGATATTCCTCCGTTATAACTGAAATTGTATGTTACTTTATATGAGTCGTTTTCCCAAACGGCATATAATGTTACATCTCTTCCGCCGCTTACCTTATCACCAGGCTTATATGCGGCTTCAACCGCAGCCTTATTCTCCGACCAACCAAGGAATGTAAAGCCTTCCCTTTCCGGCTGCTCCTCAGAAACAGAATAGTTCTCACCTGTAAGTATATTCTGTGGTTCATCCGCGCCGCCTCCGCCGTTAGAATCGTATGACAGCGTATATTGCTTTCTTAAAGCTACGCCGAAGCTTCCAACGGCAGTTGCAGAGTAATACTCTGCTGAAAGGTAATATACCTTGCCTGCAACAAGATTTGAGTATACGCGAAAGTTTCGCGTATTGTCATTAATTAACATACAATCATCATTATCTGCAAGCAATACTCCGTTACTGCTGTATATCTCACCGTAGGTGTCCTGTCCGTAAGGCGCAGACGATTCAAATGCATATACGCCGCTCTCTGACGGACTGAACATAAAATAGTTCTTCTCTCCGCCCACTTCGGTTGTTACAGTATCATTAAAGCTGGTAACATTATATTGCTGCTTTGCCGATCTCCAGACTGCATATAATATAGTGTTTTTATTTAAGGAAATATCGTCTCCGGGTCTATACTGTGCCGTAGACGCATTTGCTCTGTCCGACCAACCCAAAAATGTATGCGCAAAATATTCCGGCTTGAAAATGCTTATTGCTATATTTTGGTCATGAAGCTTATACTGCGATATAGGAGCGTCAACACCACCGTTTGCGTCATATGAAATTTTATACTGAGTAGTAAGCAGCGCACGTCTGCTTTCTGCCTTAGTCGTATTATTGGATATTACGCAATAGAAATACTTACCCGAATTTTCACTCGACGCTGTTACGGTATATATGTTCTTGTCCGCACCCTCTATAGCTGTGCCGGCTCCATCGCTGCTTTCCGAACTATACCACTGATAACTAAGGGTTCCGCCGCCTGCTGCCGCGACTTCAAAATATGCTTTGCTGCCGCTGATAACCGTTCTGTCTGTAGGATTTAATGTAACAGTAATCTCGGCTGCAAGCTCTGCTCCGCCGTAATAGCCGTACTCAGCCGCCGCGGACGGCAACACAGAACACAATACAGATATTCCCAATATTACGCTGATTAGTCTTTTCTTCATAGCTCGCCGCTCCTTTCGATCGGATTCATCCTGTCAAAAGAATCCCATACAAAATATTTAATTTTTTCTATGCCCGATTTTTTATACCTGACAGCATTGATTCTATTATTAACAATTACTTTTTCCTCGCCAACCCCGATTAATCTTCCGTCCTCATAGCCGGCAAATATCCATTCTGGCATTATATTAAATTGTGTTACTCTGACCTCATATGCGTCATCAGTCTTACATTTATATATATTGGATATAAAATAATCCTTATCCTCCATTATTCTATTTATCAATGCCTCACAATCAATAACGCCGTATCCGTACTGCTCATCCCATCCTTGATCCCCGCAGTCTGCTGCCGTTTCAGATAAAAGTGACATTATTTGTTCGCATGTCAGCTCCGGATTTACTGACAAAATGTCTGCAATTATACCTGCTGTGTATGGAGCGGAAAATGATGTTCCGCTTGATACTGCATACCCCTCGGTTCCATATAATAAATTCAGATTTTCTCCCGGCGCGCATATAAAAACCGAACTGTTATACTGTGAAAAGGATGAGTGCTTCCCATTTTCCCCTACAGCGCCGCACCCTATAACGCAATCATACCCGGCGGGATATAATATCGTATCATTTCCTCTGTTGCCTACGGATGCAGTTACGGTTACACCCTTTTGTGATGCATATTCAACCGCATCCTTGAAGCTTTCAAGATTTTCCGTTGTTCCCGAGCTTATATTTACAATTTTACATTCATATTTATTAACGGCATCATATAAAGCCCTTATTGCGACCGAGGCTTCGCCCCCGACCGTTTTGCCGTCTTGGAAGTCAATAAATTTCAGCGGAATGATTTCTGCATGGGGCGCTGCTCCTATACACTGATTAACACCGTATCCACCGGCGGCAGCTCCGGCCACCATAGTTCCGTGACCTATATTATCAGCAGTATCCTCATTGTCTTCAACATAATTATATCCGTCAAGGACTCTTCCAGCTAAATATTTATGAGAATTGCAGCCGCTGTCAATTATTCCTATTCTCAAACCGTCTGCTAAAATACCCATATTTAAAA
>JBJEIV010000217.1:0-2406 GCA_051877395.1 Candidatus Ornithomonoglobus sp. | reverse complement strand
AATCGGTGCTGCGACATGGTCGGTTGCAGATGACGCAGAGGGTATAACGGTAACACCGTCGTCAGAGGATTCACATAACGCCACGGTAAGTGTTGACTCGGCGGCATCGGCAGGTACAGCCACAATTAATGTAACAATCGGCGGTGCAACAAAGTCGATTGAGCTTACAACAAAAGCTTCAAAGGACAGCATTAAATTTGATACACCGGTGGTACGCAGTGTTTCAATCCCGATGGACGATAATGTTTCAACTGCAACATATACTGCAAATGTTATAGATAAGGACGGCAACAACATAGCAGGCAAGAATGTAACCTTTGCTCTCTATGACAGCAATAATGCAAATCCTGTAACATTAACCGGTATAACACTTGAGAACGGTGTTCTTACTGTTAAAAAGGATGCTTTACCGACAGTTGTAACAATCAGAGCTAAATCAACAAACTCAAACGGCGAGGAAATTACAAATGCTGTTAAGGTAACAATCCACGGATTTAAATTTGATCTTGGAGCAGGGACAGAGGAGGACGTAGTAGCAGGATATACACCGGTTACTCCGTCAACGGCTTATACAGAGAAGCTTGGTTACGGAATTACAGGTACAGCAACGGCAGGGGGTACAGCATCACCGGAGGATGCAGATTCGGATTACCTTTCCGGTACATTCACATTCAAGGCGAATGTAACACCAAATAAGCTTTATAAGGTAACTCTTAACTATCAAGGCAATGCGACCTTTGAAAATATTTCAGCAGATCTTTCAGGTGTCGTAAGAACAAATGAAAGTATGAGTACAGTGGAATATCAGACATTTGTTCAGGACGGCGTGCTTGATATTACATTTACTGACAAGGCGGCGTCAATAATTATTGAAAAGGTTGATGATAAGACAAAGGGTACTAAGCCGAACATATATACAGTAGGTGACTCAACAATTGCAAACAACGGCTCGTGGGCGTATGTTCTTGCAAGAGACATTGAAAATTATGATGAGCTTTTAAGTCTTGCTACCTTCTCAAACAACGGACGCGGCGGTAAGAACCTTATGACTTATTACAGTGGCGGCGAGTTCTGGGACAGAATCGTAACAAATATAAGACCGGGTGACTATGTAATGATTGGCAGTATGGGTACAAACGGCATGGGTGCAACATTTAAAGATGATTTCAATTACTATATTGACTCTTGTCTTGCAATGGGCGCTAATGTAATCCTTAACTCATATTCGCCGCATATGTGTGTAGGCAATTATGCAAAGTACTATGATAAGGATACACATACATTTACGGCATACCGTCAGGATTCGGGAGACCCCACGGTAAGAGAAATCTATGAGGAAAGAAAAGATGAGCTTGCAGGATGGGTGGAAATAGGTAAGAATGCTGATGCAGCCTTTAATGCATATGTTGCAGATTACGAAGCAAACGGCTATGCGAGCGCAGATGATGCAGCCAATGAAATTATAGCGTGTGCTGGTGCGTCAGGTGCAGCTCCTGATCACAACCACTACAGCAACGGTACAATAGCGTGTCAGCTTATGCTTGAAGGCTATGGAGATGTTAAGGGTATCGTAGCGCAGCTTGCGGAGTGGAATATCACATCAGAGAATATCGGCGCAGAAACAGCGTCAGATGGCGCTAAATCTACAGGCTTTAAGTTCACGATCAAAAACGGTTTACTTTACTCCGGCAGCAGCTTTGGCACATATAAAGGAACCGTGACATCAAACGGTACAACAAAGAGCTTTGAAATTGCATCAGCCACAGTAACGCTGGGGCGAGATGCGGAATGCATTATCGGCTTGTTCGTAGAGGGACTTGCAGACGGTAATGCTTCAGCAACGCTGGAAGTAGAATAAAGGAGGAAACGGCAATGAGATATATTAATCCTGAGATGAAGATTACAATGTTCGGTGTTGAAAAGCTAAAAACCACTGAAGGCAATACAAACATGGATGTTGTTCTTTCTGAAAATTACAATGCCGCAACAAAGTCGCTTGAGACTCAGTTTAACACAGCTGCCGGCAGCGCGGCAAACATTCTGGTATTCAAGTGGGAATAAAAACATATACAATAAAAACCGCTCTTTCGGGGAGCGGTTTTTATTGTATAAAAGCTTATTTTTTTCTGATAAACGCGGCTGCAACAAGAGCTATTGTGCCGATAAGAACTATTGTGCCGCCGGGGCGCATATCAAGATAATATGAAGCGAAAAGTCCGGCAATCGTAAATATTTCCGCGAATATAATTGACCATATAAGCGTCTGCTTGTAGCTTTTTGAGATAAGCATCGCCGCCGCTGTCGGAATAACGAGCATTGATGAGATCATAAGAGCCCCTACGATGCGGGAGGCTACCGAAACCGTGACGGCGGTAAGCAGCATGAGAATGAAGTTTATCGCTTTTA
>JBJEIV010000216.1:0-12234 GCA_051877395.1 Candidatus Ornithomonoglobus sp. | reverse complement strand
ACTTCTCAACTTTTTTATGTTCTTAGGTGGTTCATATCATTTTAGCATATACAATTTTTTCTTTTTCACATGAGCTTCAGCCCATAATTTGCAAACTCTCAGTAAACTCTGTATCCGTTGTATTCTCAAACTTTATAATCAAGCTGCACACAATATCTGTCATATCCTCATCATCAATATATGGCTTTGCAAGCTTCAATTCACGGATTAATTCTTCCCTGTCACTTTCATCATATGCTGCAAGCAGCAATTCTTCCTCCGGTGTTAAAGTCATTGTCATACCTCCAATCCTTTATGCTTTGTTTTAGGTTTATCCTGCGCAGCTTTACCGGATATTTTAGCCTTGTTATCATTTATTCTTTTCCGCAAAGAAGTCCGCTGCGCCGGCGGCTTCGTCCGCTTGCTCTGAGCCGTCTGCTTTGCGCGCTCAAGCTGCGCACTGTAAAGTGTAGCATTACCGCTAATAACCATGTCCTCCATTCTTCCAGCCGGATTGTCAGCAATTGGATTTGTTTCAGGTAACATCTGTTCATTATTTCTGCCCTCCATACGCTCCGTAGCTTTCGCAAGATAGGTTTGTTTATCATTATCCCATACCAAATCCTTCGGATTGTCACCGTAAAAATGGCGGATTTCTTCAAACCCGAACCTGTCAACAAAATACGGAGACAATTCGCCGTCCTGTCTGAGTACAACAATATCGCTTACTGATAATGAATGTCCCTTAAAATCCTCCGGATGAAATTGGTTAAACTCAGTATAGATGCCGTCCAATATATCATAGGTATTTTCGGTGCCGTCAAGCTCTATGCCGTCCGAATACACCATCTGATAATTTTCCTTTATAACATTATCAACACCGCCTATTGATTTTATACCCTCAAATTTTAACTCCCGCGGCGCATCATCTCTTAGCTGATATATCGCAAACGCACTGTCCTGTCCGAATATGAAGGAGGCCTCTTTATTTTCCGGCTGCTTTTCTATATCCGGCGCATGATGCTCACCGTCAAGATACGCTTTCCATTCATCAGCCTCAATACCGAATAAGCCTCCATGCTCGTCTATTTCCTCACGGCCTGTAATCATGCTTTCGGTGTTATCCTCATGCAGAGCATAAATCGGCAGTCCCTTATCAAAATATTCCTTTGCTGCTTTTGCATCCATAGGCAGCATTATATCCGAGGTATAGCCGTATTCGTGCATCTGTTCCGATGTTGTCTTGTCCGGCATATGGTTAAGCTCCTTTTCAATATCCATCATATCCCTGAATATAAAATTCAGTACAACTGAATGCGTGTTTACCAGATATGAATTTGTATTATCATAGTCCAGCTTCATATCGGAAAATTGAAATTGATCGGCTCTTTCTCTTACCTCGTCATTAAATCTTCTGTCACCGCCTCTCGCCTGTATATTCCGTGCTATGACGTGCATAGAGCGTTCCAATCCGAATTTGTCTGTCAACTCCCTTATAAAACGTCTCAAGTCATGATTATTGTGCGCCTCATCCGCATGACTGCGTATGTACTCCGCGCATTCATTATTGATACGATTACTTCTGCGCCATTGGTCACGCTCTCCGTTCTTATACGCATACCGAGCAGATTCCTTGTATATGGGCATTTCTGCATAGCTTTCAACCTTAAAATACGGATTATCCCACTCATTGAAAGGAATATCGGTAAACTCTGAATTCTTTCCCGTATATATTCTGATTTTGTCAAAGCCTATTTCCTCGACTGCCGCTTTAATGATTGACATAGCACCCATATTAGTATTAAAGAGACTGCTGTTTATAAAGTCAGAAGCAAGATAATTTTCACCATTATATACTTTAATGATATTTATTTCTTCCTCCTCACTTTTTCCTGCTATACCCATTGTAAGACGCGGAAACGTCATACCCGGTTCTGCATTGTACGGCTCCTTTCTGAGCTCATTAAATCTGCGTTTCGCCTCTGCAAAGCTTGTATAATACTCAGTTTCTGTTTTATTTTCTATATCCATCCACGACTTCAGGTCAGGAATAATATATATTCTCCAGTCCTTTTCCTCTGACGGCTTACGGTCATAGATATACTTCATGCATTCGTCACGGTCTGCGCTTTCAAACACAACAGCATCCTTTCCGAAACGTTCACTTGTGCTTTTTACAACAAATGTGCCGTTCTCTGTTTGCTCTATGCTGAAATCATGCTCGCCCTCGATATTTTTATTATTTGCCCGCTCCCGCTCTTTAAGCTTCTCATCAATCTGAGAAATAAATTCAGCCGCCGTGTCGCGTATGGTTTTAAGTGATGCCTTCAGTTCAGGCAGCTCCCTGTTCCTGCTCCAAGCCGCAAGATATGAAAAGCTGTAATCTGATGTATCTATACCGTAATGCTGACACACCACATAGGCAATACTCTCGGCTTCTACCTCTTCCGTCTGCTTATCCTTTACGACAGCATCCTTATTCTTTGGTTTACCGTGCTTGTCAAGCTCAATATCATGTAACCTCGCATGAGCCATTTCATGTACAGCGGTTTTCACATTCTGCAGCTGTGACATTCCTTCCTTTATCGTAATGTCCTTTGTCGTCAAGCTGTAAAAACCCTTTGCGCTGCCTTCTATCCGGTCAAACTTAATGGGTACGGATGAAACCGATTTTAACACCTCAAAGAAATTTCTATAACCCTCCACATCGCCTTTCAGCTCATCAACCCCAAAAGTCGGCAGCTCCTTTCCGCTTGTCTGCGATACGTCAAATACATATCCCGGCTTAAAGAACGGTATCGTAACCTCGACCTCCTCAGTAACAGGCTTTCCGTATACATCAAGTATCGGCTTCTGCGTTTTCGGATCTATCTTCTCCATTTCATGTTTCTTCTTAAATGTTGCAGGAACCAGAATACGGATAGCTGTAGCCCCTTTATTAACATGTCTGCCGAACTTTTTCTCCCATGCGCCGTATCCTGCGACCAGAGTTGCATCCGGCCGCTGCAATGCTATCAGCATAGTATTGCTGAAGCTGTAGTTATGGAACTTAGACATTACTCTGAGATATTCCTTATATTTTTCGGACTCAAACACCTCTTTGATACCTGTTTCGAGCCTGTCGGTAATCTCCTTGAGCTTATCCGAATTACTGTTTTTATTCTGTTCCGCCATTGCGCACCTCTGTTACAAGACCGCTGATGAAGCCGCAGATCTCATCAACAAATTCTTTTTCGATTTTTCTGCCGTTTGCAATATCCGCAAGCGATGATTCCCATTCCGCTGTTGTCTCAGCTGATTTCAGGCTGTCGGGGATAAGCGCGATAAGCTGTCTGCCTTTATCTGTAGGAACAATGCTCTTTCCCCTGCGTTCCGCAAAACCGCGGGTAACAAGATTTTCAAGTATGCCCGCACGGGTAGCGGGTGTTCCCAGTCCGCTCCTTTCACTATTCTCCGACCTAACCGCATTTTCCATAGCCGACAACAAGGTATCTTCTGTATAGTGCTTAGGCGGCGTGGTCTGATGCGTCCTCAGCTCCGCTTTTACTCCGCCGAAGGTTTCTCCCTTTCCCATCAGCGGAAGCGCCGCTTCTGTATCTTTTTCTGTATATTCGTCCGTCATATACTTTTTCCAGCCTATGTTTGTAACGGTTTTACCGCCTGCGCGGAATATGGTATTACCGCATATCAGCTCAGCCTTAACCATATCGTACTTATACGGCTCTGCAACAGAAATGATAAGCTGTCTGCATATGAGCTTAAATATATTCTTTTCTTCCGCCGAAAGTACAGACATATCTGTATATTCGGCTGTTTTAGTCGGGAGCAGCGCATGGTGGTCTGATACCTTGCTGCCATCTGTTATGCGTCTTGCATTTGGCACAAAGTCTGCTGATACATCAATGTTCTTTGCTGCAATACGAAACAAGTCGGTTATTGTATCCGCAACGTCAGCGGTTATGTATCTGCTGTCGGTTCTTGGATAACTAATAAGCTTCTTCTCATACAGCCTCTGGGCAATATCCAAGGTCTGCTTTGCTGTATATCCGAAAATCCTGTTTGCATCACGCTGTAATGAGGTCAAATCATACAGCTTCGGCGGCGCTGTAGATTTTGACTCCGTTTCATCTGCTGCAACCTCCGCCATAGCTCCGCTGCATCTGAGCACTATGTTTTCAGCTTCCGCCTTATCCGCTATCTTATCAGAAACCGCCGTGAATGTGCCGCAGTTCAGTTCTATGCTGTAGTAGCTTTCCGGCTTAAAATTTTCTATTGCCTCCTCACGCAGCACAAGCATATTGAGCACGGGTGTCTGTACCCTGCCGATATTCAAGGTCTGATTGTTTTTCAGACTGTAAAGCCGTGTCGCGTTCATGCCGATAAGCCAGTCCGCCTTGCTTCTTGCAAGCGCGGCATGATACATATTATCAAATTCATGTCCGTCACGAAGGTTCTTAAAGCCCTCCCTTATTGCCTGTTCTTCAAGTGAAGAAATCCAAAGCCGCTTAAACGTCTTATTGCACTCCGCCGCATTGTATACCAGACGGAAAATCAGCTCACCTTCACGTCCGGAATCTGTTGCGCATATGACCTCTGAAACATCTTTACGCCCCATAAGCTTTTTCAACAGATTAAACTGCTTTGATGTGCCTTTCAATATATCATACCTCCACTCGTTCGGAATAATGGGAAGATTGAGAATATCCCACCGTCTGTATTTATCATCATAAGCATCCGGCGGTGCGGGTGCTACAAGATGACCGATACACCATGAAATGATATATCCGTTACCCTCAATATATCCGTCCTGTCTTTTCCGTGCATTAAGCACCTTCCCGATTGTCATAGCAACACTCGGTTTTTCCGCTATCACTAATTTATGTGAAGTCATTTTTATAT
Organism: Candidatus Ornithomonoglobus sp.; assembly: GCA_051877395.1. Lineage (GTDB taxonomy): Bacteria > Bacillota > Clostridia > UBA1381 > UBA1381 > Ornithomonoglobus. Next base: position 7,356 of record JBJEIV010000216.1, on the reverse strand, counting down.
TATCCTCCTTGTTTTTTGCAAAAAAACAGCGCCCACTTTATTTAAGCGAACGCTGTTTACACTATGTATTTTTACTGTTTAAAATTTGAATGTTTTCGGCTCCTCTGTAAAAGAGCAAATCTGAGCTGTTCCGTTTTTCAGATAGAACACCTCTGTGTTACCATCACCGGGCTGATATAGCTTCTGTAATGACGGATACCCGTCCAGCATATGCTTCTGCGCCTCAATCCTTTCATCAAGCACCGCTTCCGCTGTAACACGAATCCACTTTCCACCGCTCATACCGCTGATTTCGATATTCGGGTTTTCCTTCATCTGCTTTGATACGCTTTTGCTTTTTCCGGTCTGTATGTAGAGCTTTCCCTCAAACAAATCAACCGTTCCGAACGGACGCACATGGGGTTTATTCCCCTCCACTGTGGCAAGGTAATACGTTTCGCATTCCTTTAAAAATTTGTACACTTCATCCATGACATTTTCCTCCTGTCTTTATTTTTTATCAGCTAATAGCTTTATTCACCTGCATTTAAATATTTTCATGCCTGTCAAACATCCGACCGGAAATGTCATAAATATCATCAAAAGGAATTTCCGTTCTGTTTTGAAATGTAATCGTATGCTTTCTGTTATTTATCCTTTTTATACTTCCGGTAACTGAAATATATCTTCCTCCCGATTTCAACTCATCCGGCTGAAAATATGTGACTGTTATTTCCGGCTGCTCATCAATCGTTTCATAAAGCATTTGCAGCTTCTCGTCCAATACAGCTTTTTGACTCTCGTCAAGCTCAAGTCTTTCATCTGTCAGCCTTGTGGTTTCATCAACAGCAGAGCCGTACCCCGTAAGCGCCGCAAACGGAGCAAACTGCGCCGCACGGTCAAGCACAGACATCCGTGAATGAGTATTGGAAACGTGATGCGGAAGATTTATAATATCATCGTAACGATGTGTATCATTAAATTTACTGCTCATATTTCCTCCGATTATGCTTTATGTCCGCCTATCATATTATTTCTCTGAAGTGTTGTAGCGCCTTCCCGTAAGCTCATACCTTTAAGAATGGCATTCTTCCCGAACTTCTTCTTTATATCTATCATTACCTGCTGCACCCGCTTTTCTTTCTCCAACACTGACGCTTCCTCCTCACGCTGCTTATCAACCGCTTCATAATCGGTCAACAGGTCAAGTTGCTCAAAGACGGGCTTCTGCTGCACTGCTGCTTCACCAACAACACGGTTTGCCGTAACGTAAATTCTTCTTACCATCAGCTTTTTATTTATAACACGGTCATACAGCTCCAGCACAGCTTCGGTTATAAGCTTTGCAGATGATGTTTTTCGTCCGAGGTTTGCCGTACCATGTGCGTGCTTCGGGATTTTACGACCGTAGCGGTCTGTGGTGATGTCACCTTTATAGGAGCTTGTCAAGCCCTCTCTGTCATAGTCTACCGTTAAAACTATTTGATCTGTAATAAGACCTTTATCAACTAAATCAAGAGCAAGTGAATCAGCCATTTCCTGCACTATCAACCTTGCTTTTTCATAGTCATACGGGCATTGCAGCACCTGACCTGAGCCTATGCTGTTCGACTGCGGCTTATATGCCTTTATATCCGCAATAGTGCAAGGCTCCCACCCCCATGCATGATCTATAAGCAGCTCGGCATTGATACCGAATAATTTATATAATAAATCCTCATTGTAATACTCATTCGGATTCCCGAGTGAGCAGCGCGCAACATCACCCATAGTAAACAAACCGACTTTTTCTAATTTTTTTGCATATCCTTTTCCGACACGCCAAAAATCAGTAATCGGTTGGTGACTCCATAAAAGATGGCGGTAGCTCATTTCGTCCAATTCCGCAATTCTCACTCCATCCCTATCCGGCTTTATATGCTTTGCAACAATATCCATTGCTATTTTGCAAAGGTATAAGTTTGTTCCGATTCCGGCTGTCGCTGTAATTCCTGTTGTACGCAGAACATCATGAATTATTTTTCGGGTTAAATCATGCGCTGACAGCTTATAGGTATCCAGATAATTCGTCATATCAATAAACACTTCATCAATAGAATAAACGTGAATATCCTCCGGCGCGACATATTTCAGATAAATACTGTATATTTCAGTGCTGAACTTCATATAATGAGCCATTCTGGGAGGCGCGACGATATAGTCTACAGACAGCTCCGGTGACTTCTTCAGTTGGGTATTATCATATGAAGAACCCGTCAAAGTGCGATCAGGCGCTTTATGCTGCCGTCGTGCATTAACTTCTTTTATTTTTTGAACAACCTCAAACAATCTTGCTCTGCCTGGTATTCCATATGCTTTAAGTGAGGGTGATACGGCAAGACAAATTGTTTTCTCTGTCCGGCTTTTGTCAGCAACTACGAGATTGGTAGTCAGCGGATCAAGACCGCGCTCTACACATTCCACCGACGCATAAAAGGATTTCAGATCAATCGCCGCATACACTCGATCCTTCCTTTCCACTATTACCACCTCCCTCTGATCTTCTAAAATAAGTATACCATAAAAAAGCGCAAAAGTCTATATCGAAACAAATTTATTCCTCTGTTTTATCAGCCTCCTCATCCTCGTTGACCTCATTCCCGTTCAGCTCGTTGTATTCCTCATCGAAAATCTCGCTGTCCGACTCCTCAGCAAATCCCACGTCACCTCCGCTGCTGTTCTTACGGAACTTAAACCAATACACCACACTACCTCCGGCTAATGCAAGTATAATTATAAACACAGAAGTGCCCGTGCCGCTTTTCTTAGTGGCAGCTGCCGTTTCCCGCTCCGGAGTTGTTATCGGAGTGACTGTAGGCGTAGGTGACGGAGACGGTGATGCTTCCGGTTCAGGCGATGCGGTTTCCTCCGTAAAGCCTGCAAGGTCGGCGTTATCAACCTTATTCAACAGATATACCTCATTATCCTTATTGCGGTCTATTACCATATAAAAGGTTGTGCCGTCCTTTGATGCCATTGTGAGAAATTCCATACCGCCGTTAAGCTGCTGCGTATCCTCAACTATGTAACCGTTGCCGTCCGTTTCTGTTACCTTCGGTATTTCTGTCGGCTCCGGTGTAGGAACCGCTGTCGGAGCAGATGTCGGAACCGTCTGCACTGCCGCCGGAACAGATGCCGGAGCAGTTGTTACATCGGTATTAGATTTTAATCCGGTTACAAGGCTCTTTATATCCGCAAGTAAACCGTTGGTCTGCTCGTTCGCTTCTGCCTGCCGCTGATATAACTCCTCATAGGGATTTATTGTCGGCTTCTCCGTATATTCTGCATCCGTTATTTCTTCCGTCGGCTCAATATACGGCGGCTGTCCCGGCCCATCAGCATACGCTGCGGACAGTCCCGTAAAGGCAGCTAACAAGCTAATCAATATCGCTGTGAATTTTGCTTTCATCATCGTAATTATTCCTTTCTGAATCTTGTCTGTGACGCGCAAGCAGCTCGTCCTTATGCTTTTGTGTTTCTGCCCACAGAACAACAAACTCGTCATAAGAAACGCTCTTACGGATTTGCTTCAGCATATCCGTATTTTCCTGTCCCTTTTCGGCTGCTTCAAGTTCTTTAAGCTCTGCCTTCATAGCTTCAATCCTGCTGCGTTTCTTTTCAATCTTTTTTCTTGTGTTATCTAATTTCAAACTGTCACCTTCTATCCATGTATAATATTGTTGTAATCCTCACTGTTTTGAAATATCTCAAGATATGCACCGTAAGCCTGCCGTTCTTCATCAGTTGTTAAATTGCGGTCGATAATATCGTCAAGGCTGTTAACGTGCAGCTTTATATCCAACTCCCTGTAGTCACCGTCTATGTATTCCTCATAGGAAAGCTCATAAACCTGATTAAATAAATCCTGAACCTCTGTCCGGCAATCGTCATATACAATCGAATGGTGCTTTGTCGATAAATATGCCAATAACTTCTGTTTATCAGCTCTTGCTGTTTCAACCATATAGACATATCTGTCATAACCGGGATAATCGTGCTCCGCATTGTCAATCCGGCTTTGAATATCATCCTCCATACTGTTCCACGCTGATACAACATTTTCGACTTCCTCATTGCTCGATACATATTCACCCGCAAATCCGCCTATCATTGAAGTAATAACAGATGCAGACAGGCAGCAGATTACTATAACGAGAATTGCAGCTATCAGTGCTACAACGGCACAGCCTTTATTCTTGACTGTTACAAGCGCCTTCAAGACTCTTGAAGTCTTTTCGGCAGCCTTTTTAGCAGTTTTCTTCTGAGCCTGTTTGCGCATTTCTGTCTGATATTTCTTTTTAATAAGCTTTTTCTGCTGTGTTTTTTTATTAAGCTTCTTTTGTAATTCAGGATTTTCGTGCTTTGCCTGTTCAAAAAGCAATCTACGATTCGCTTTATCAGCCTTGTATTTCAGCCTGTCAGTCTTTTTCTGTAATCGATACGGCTTTGTCCTATATCTGTTTACGGCATAGCGCACGGTTTTCTTTGCGCCATTCTCCGCCAGCAGCTCTGTACGGTGCGCAGCCTTTACAGCAGAGTTCTCATGCTCCGCCTGATAAAGCTTTTGGTGTCCTTTACCCGCAACCGCCGATACTCCTGCGCCTATGAGCTGCTTCGGAGCTTCTATGATAAAATGCGGATTTGAAGGCGGCTTCTTTTCGTCCTCGAAATGAAGCTTTGTCCTCGCTCTGCCCTTTTTATCATCATATACACGCTCAGCTTTAATTACCTTGCGTGTCGGCTGCTTATGTTCAGCTTTGTTAAGCTTATCCATAGCCTTATCCGCTTTTTTCTCAGCTCTCAGATATGAGCGTGATTTTTCATTAAGTTCCTGAGCGGAGCCTATCGCTCCGCTGCTGTCTGCCGTGTATTGCTCACCCTGCAGGGTGTCCATTACCTCATGTATATCATCTGAATTTATCTGCTGTGACTTTTCAAAAGATAATCTTTGCCTCTTTTTCTTTAGTGTCCCTCTTGTGTTTTGTGCAGCTACACTCGCTGTATGAAATACAGCTGTCTGCGTTGCTTTTACCGTATCGTCTTCTAATGCGGCTTCATCATCTGTTGCTTCAAATTTCAGCGCACCGTCTATGATTTTATCTGTATGCAGCTTCTGACTGCTCTCATTGAAGCTGAGATGTCCTTTATTCTCTGTGAATTTCAGACTTCCCTGCTCTGTATGCAAAGCTCCGATCTTTTTCATATGTTCATTGACTACAGCTTTGTGCTGCCGTTTCTTGAAATTGTTCGGTTTCGGCTCTTGTCTTGTGTATTCCTTCTTAGGCTTATCCTGATAATTGTATCTTACATATTTATCATTTGTGCTTTTAGTGTCCCTATTATCTTTAGTTTCTATGTCTATATCTTTATCCGGTGTGTTTTGATATGGTATTTTTCTTTTGGCGCGAGGATTAGTGAAATCCATCTTTAATGCAATAGGCTCTGATGGTATGCCTGTTGCATCAAAGTCTGTTATCTTATGTGTATCGGCTAACACGTTATACGGTGCTGCTTTTTCCTCAGTTGTTATGTTAAAATTTGAAGTAGCTGTTCCATCTGCCTTTGATTTATCAGGCTTCTGCTTTCTTCCTTTTATCTGTGTTTCGGGATAGCGTATGTGTTCCTCACTGCTCCCACTTGGTCTTAATTCAAAATCAGCTTCCTTTTCGCTGATAAGTCTTTCAGTCCCATCAGCTAAATTTTGCTCGGTAAGTCCGTCACGGCTGTATTTTGTGACAAGCTTGTCACTTACCTGTAGCTTCCGGCTCATTCTGTACCTCCTTTAAATTGGTCGTCATATACTGATATAAATTCAAATTCTTCGGGAAGCGGTCAACAAACGGGATAATTACATTCCCATAGAAAAACAGTCCCTCTCCGGCATTGCTCTGTGTCACATATGATAACTGATGGGGTGAAATATTCAGTGCCTTTGCGAGAATTTCTCTGTCCCCTGCCGCCTGATTGAGCATATATATGAAGTCTGAATTTTCAAATATATTTTCAACCTCACGGCTTGACAATAAATCTTTTACATTTTGTGTTAAGCCTGTCGGAATCCCGCCCCATTTTCTGAAACGCTTCCAAATCTCCACACTGTATGCCGCTGTCTGCTCATCACGCAGCAGCAAATGAAACTCATCCACATAGTATCTCGTCGATTTTTTCGCGGCTCTGTTTATTGTTACCCTGTTCCACACCTGGTCTTGCACGATAAGCATCCCTATTTTCTTCAGCTGTTTTCCTAAGTCCTTTATATCAAAGCATACAAGTCTGTTGGTTATATCAGCATTGGTACGGTGATTAAAAACATTGAGTGAGCCTGTTACATAGATTTCAAGTGCCGTTGCGATATGCTGTGCTTCATCATCTGACTGTGCTCGGATGCGCTCATATAAATCCTGTAATATCGGCATATTATCCGCTGTCGGATTATTCGCCAGATATTCCTGATATAACGCTCTTACACATCGGTCAATAATAGTCTTTTCCGTGGGCTGCAAGCTGTCCTTTCCTCCGACAATCAATTCGCAGAGTGATATGAGAAAATCACTTTTTAACGCAATCGGATCGTCTTCGTCATCATAGTCAAGGTTTATATCCATAGGATTGATATACTGATTTGATGTGGGCGATACCTTTATAACCTGTCCGTGCAGCTTTTTTACGAGCGGTGCATACTCAGCTTCAGGATCCTGAAGAATTATATCATCCTTTGTCATAAGAAACGCATTTGTAATCTCACGCTTTGCCGAGAACGATTTACCGCTGCCCGGTGTTCCGAGTATCAGTCCGTTGGGATTTTTGAGCTGCTTGCGGTCAACCATTATCATATTATTTGACAATGCGTTCAAGCCGTAATACAGGGACTCACCGCCCATAAACAGCTCGCATGTTGTAAAGGGCACAAAAATAGCGGCTGATGATGTGGTCAAGCCGCGCTGTATCTCTATATGGTTTTTACCTATCGGAAGCGAGGACATCAATGCCTGTTCCTGACTGTAATCAAGCTGCTTTATCTGACAGTTATATTTCTGCGCAACACCTTTAATCTGAAATATGTCATTTTCAAGCTTTTTCCGAGTAGCCGCCGTATTCATTACAAGGAATGTAATCATAAACATTCTTTCATTACGGCTCTGCAAATCTTCAAGAAGGCTCTTTGCCTCATTTCCGTATGTAACAAGGTCTGACGGAATTATGTCCATATCATATCCCGCTCTCAATGCTTTTTTTGCTCCTCAATCTGCATTTTTTGTAAATCCGTAATTTTACGCTTGATATTCTTTACGGCTTCATTCTGGTCTATCGACTGAATATGTATATTTACAATAATAT
>JBJEIV010000215.1:0-12284 GCA_051877395.1 Candidatus Ornithomonoglobus sp. | reverse complement strand
AGGATCAGCTCCGCGGATATGAATACAAGCGCGCAGCCGGCAAGAAGCTTCTTGTTATCCTTTGACGCGCACAATATTGCCGGTACTGCAAACAGCGCGGCAATACCCCAGTTTTTAAGGTAGAACCACAGATACGGGTCAGACGAGTTTTCCCAGTTAAAGTGCCATGTCATAAATGAATCATTGCTAACCTGACGCAGCGTCCATACCGCAAGCTGCGGTATCAGCATGACAGCGGTTATGCCGCCGAATATGACCCAGTTAATAAAGAACTTCTTTTTATCCTCCGATGTTTTTTCCTCAAACAGATATGCGAAGAACATTACAGCGCATATCATTCCGAACGCCATAAATGAATGTGTGTGGATCATCAGCATACAGCCCGAAAGAACACCGAGCATTATATAAAGCTTTCTCTGCTTTGTCTTGACAGCGTTTACAAGCAGCCATATAAGCGGCTGAATAACACACCAGCCCGCCATTGTTGTTCTCTGAGGTATTATCATATCGCAGATGGTATTCGCCCAGCAGATATTATGATTGAAGTCTGAGGCTCTCGCATTGGTAGGCGTATGATAATAGGCGGTGAATATCTGTGTAAATACGGAGTGATCCGCCTTTGCTCCCTCAAAGAAATAAGCAAAGCCGAGTCCGCCGTTAAAGAAGAAAAGTACTGTCGCAAGAACCGCGGCAGCTTTTCTCTTTGTAACAGTGAATGCCACAATATAGAAGCCGCCCACAAGAAGCATTGAAATTATGTAGCTCGGAATAAGCACCGCCCAGCGAACCGGAGTTCCGAACAGGAACAGGCTTGACGAAAGCATATCCACAAAGAACGGATAACCGATAATATTTCCCGGCATTATGCTGTAATCCGGCGGGAACTGATGCTGCTCCGCGATACTTGTTACAAAGCTGAGATGCAGCTGCAAATCACCGTAGGTACTCTCACCCGTTGTCACTCCTCCCGACGCGTTCGGCATAAGAACATGGTTTGTGAGTATTATCCAGATAATTAATGAAATCGGCAGAACAAGGTAAAGAAGTATCTTCCAGTCCATATAAGGAGCGGCCGCCGCAACCGCCGCAGGCTCCGTTTTCTTTCCCTTGCCTTTTTTCTGAACGGGCTGTTCTGTTATTGCTTTATTATTAATACACAAAGACCGCTTAAAGTCCTCAAATCCATTTTTCTTTATAATATATGCCGCCGGCAGGGCTGAAAGCACGATGAGAACAATATGGCTTATATATGTAAATCCGAAAATGAATGACGGAATCACAACGCCTGCCATAAGCAACACGTTTCCGAATATGCCGCCCATCCATCCGCGGAAATATACATCCTTGTCCCGGAACAGCCGGCAACTGTACACATAGCCTATAAACAGAAAATATGCGTATATTAAAATACCTAACATTATTTTTACTCCTCCTGTCTTTACTTTGCATAAAACAATACAGAGCCTATTATATTAATGGTAAGCCCCATAAGCAGCAGCGCTGCATTATATTTTTCCCATGACTTTTTTTCGGGCAGCAGCGCCGCTATATTTAAAAGAACTATCGGCAGCACATCATTTGTGTATCTGTTTCCGAACTGCGAGCCGCCCAGATTCACATGCGCCGAGAGCGCCAGAAAATGCAAAACTATCAATCCCAGAGAAAGGAATGTAAATGTCCGGTCTTTATTGCATTTTCTTACCAATGAATAGATCACATATACAATATACGAAATAAATATCGGACTTACAAGGAATATGCTTATATCTCCGAAGCCGGAATACTCCCATTTTCCGCCATCTCCCGCTTTCGGAATCGTAAACAGCGAGGGGAAGTTTTTAAGGATATATGACAGATTAAACTGTCCCAGTTCCGAACGCACATGCTCCGGGAGCAGATCATGTCCAAATTCCGCGGGATTTCCGAACCTTGCATAATTGAGCGCCATGTATGACAAAGCCACAATCAGCATCGGAACCGCGCATGACCATTTCTTCTTTATTATATCAATCGGCTTATCCTCCGGGAAACGCTTTTTATGCCCTTTATATAAAACATATAAAATGACCGCTATATATATTATTTGAAACGGTCTGCATCCTACAGCGCATGCCCAGCATAAAAGTGAAAAACCCGCCTTATACTTTAACGCGTAATAGAATGCCATGAGCGTAAGAGTAAAGCTCATATTCTGAGCGATAAACCATACCCATGCATTCTGAGAGGTAAACAGCCAGTTTGAGCCAACTGTCAGAAGCAGCGCAAACAGTATTGCGCGTTCACTCTTTACATTAAAGCTTTCTAAAATCTTAAACGCATAAACCGCTCCCGCAACAGAAGAAACTAATGCCAGAAATCCATCACACGCATTCCAGCCGACAAGAACAAACGGCAGCATCAGATATGACGGAAACGGCGGAAAGCTTACATAATATTTCCCGTCCTTTATCGCCAGCTCCAGATGAGGATAGTTTTGCCCGAGATCCAGCCGACCATTGAGCCATGACTGAGCCTGTAATATATAAGAATTATATGGCTGTCCCTTCCACGGCCATTGTCCCGTAAAGGTCCACATAATGAAAAACACCGCTAATACTGAAAGCACCAGCATAAAAATACTGACGTAATCAATATCCTTTTTTAGTAATTTATCATCTTTTTTCACGCTGTCCACTCTCCTTACAAAATCTGCTTGAACATAAAGTAAGCTACAAGATAAATTCCCATTGTCATTGCCATGCAGCAGGTAATTATCGGCTCCGTCCATTTATGTCTTTCGGTAAAATCCGAAAGTATCAGAAACGCGGGGATCGCGCAGGTCATATATCTTGCTATACTGATAGGCCATTCAAAGCCTGTATTGATTATTATATATATCAGCAGAAAGCCTGTGTACATATTTCTGTGTTTGCGCAGACCATAAATCAACGCTGCTATTACAAAAATCACAGATGCTACCTCAGGTATCCATATCTCATATTTTGTAGAATTCGTTTTCTGAATCATGTTATTAACCATAGTGGTTATTCCCTTGCCGAAATAGCATGAGCCGTTTGACCAGTATTTCTGCTGATACTCTAAGAATTTAAACCATTCGCCCGTAGTTTTATAATTACAGAACAGATAAATTCCCAAGCCCGCAAGCATTAAGAATATCCATAGTCCCTTTGAATAAAACAGACGCCATACCTCTTTTATCTTCTTATCCCTAAGCTTTCCGAGAATCTCATAATGCTCAAGCCATTCAATCGCCGCCGGTATCGCCATAAGGATTCCCACCATTCTTGACAGCGCCGCCAGCGCGCCGAAAATTCCGACAAGCCTCCAGTTATGCGTCCTTATATAGTAAAGCGTTGCCGCCATGGTGAATAAAAGCATACTTTCATTCATCATTACTCCGAAAAACAGCGCGTGCGGAAATACCGAAAGATAAACAATCGCTCTCACGGCTGTAGGCTTATTATAATCTATTGAAAACAGCTTATACAGATATGTACACGCGCCCGAATACAAAAGACCTGACAGGATTATTCCACTTAATATTTCATTTCTGAATATCAGCTTGAAAATTCTTATCAACCACGGATAAAGAGGGAAAAATGCCAGCGTAGTATAATCACCGTCTACAGTATAATATGAATATCCGCCAATCGCAATACGCTGGTAGTTATTTGCGTCCCATTTGAGATATTCCTTCATATAATCACTGAAGGAATATCCGTGATCCTTAAACATATACGCTGCGCATATTGAAATCAGGAATACACAGAATCGGAACAGCAATGCCAGTCCGAATACAGCGAAAAGCTCCCTCCGCTCCGTCTTAAATCCGCCGTCAATTGATTTATCACAGGTTATTCCGGCTATAAGCTTGTTATTTCCGAGTGATATTCCCGCCCCTTGGATTATCCTTATAAAAATCACGGCAGCGGCTCCCCAGATAAGAATGCTTGATATAATCGACACCATCGTTATTTTTCCTCCCTTATGATATATTTAGGGCGATCCTTTGTTTCCATATAGGTTTTTGACATATATTGTCCCAGAATGCCGATTGAAAACATCTGAACTCCCGAAACAAGGAATATGATACAAACAGTAGACGGATAACCCGCAACCGGATCACCCCATATAAGGGTTTTTGCAATAATAACCAGAATCATTATAAACGCGACTATACAGAAAAGAATGCCGAACATCGCCGCTAAGGATAACGGAACAGTTGAAAATGCAACTATGCCGTCGATTGAATACAGAAGCAGCTTCCAAAAGGACCACTTTGTATCACCCGCGACTCTCTCAACGTTTTCATACCTGATCCACTTTGTTTTAAATCCGACCCAGCCGAAAATACCTTTTGAAAATCTGTTATATTCCTTCATGGATAAGATCGCGTCAACCACGCACCGCTTCATTAGCCTGTAGTCGCGCGCTCCGTCGGTTATTTCCGCATTTGATATCTTATTTATCAGCTTATAGAACATCCTTGCAAAAAATGAACGTATCGGCGGCTCGCCCTTGCGCGTTGTACGCCTTGCCGCGGCACAGTCATAGCCCTCCTCGCTTATTGCGATATACATTTCCTCCAGAAGCTGGGGCGGATCCTGCAAATCCGCGTCCATCACTGCCACAAGGCTGCCCTTTGAATGCTCCAGTCCTGCCAGCAGCGCAGCCTCCTTTCCGAAATTTCTCGAAAAAGAAATGTATCTTACTCTTTCATCCTTTTCTGCAAGCTGCTTTATATAATCTATTGTGTTATCCTTTGATCCGTCATCAACAAAGACGAATTCGAAATCAAGCCCATATTTGCCGCCTAAACGCTGCGACACCTCTGTCGCCGTTTTATAGAAATACGGCAGAGCTTTTTCTTCATTATAACACGGTACTACTATGCTTAAAAGCTCCATTATCTTTCACCTATTATTTTCTCAACAATATATCGAGGTCTGCGCTTGACCTCCTTATACATCTTACCGATATACTCGCCTATCAGTCCGATTCCGAGCAGCTGCAAGCCGCCTATAAACCAGATCGAACACATAAGAGATGCCCATCCGGCGTTTGTGTTGCCGAGAATTTTTTCAACTAGCGCATATATCAGCATGATAAGCGCGAATACGCATGAAACCGCGCCAACCGATGAAATAATCCGTATCGGATTAATGCTGAACGAGGTTATGCCGTCAAAGGCAAACGCGAGCATTTTTTTCAGCGGATACTTTGATTCTCCCGCAAACCGCTCATGCCTGTCATAATACACACAGTCCGATTTATAGCCGATAAGCGGAACCATGCCGCGCAGGAACATATTTCTTTCCTCAAATTCAGACAAGCCTGCCAACGCCCTTTTTCCCATAAGTCTGTAATCGGCATGATTATATACCATATTAACTCCCATAGTCTTCATAAGCTTATAGAAGCCCAGCGCCGTTGTACGCTTGAAAAACGTATCTGTTTCTCGCTTATTGCGGACTCCATAAACGACCTCACAGTCCTCATCGCGGAACTTCCTTATCATATCGGGAATAACATGAATATCATCCTGCAAATCCGCGTCTATTGAAATTGCGCAGTCGCATTCTCCCCTGATCGTCATAAGTCCGCCGTAGAGAACATTCTGATGTCCGACATTGTGCGCCATTTTTATGCCCAGCACCTCAACGTGTTTGCTTTGCAGCTCCGAAATTATCTCCCATGTTCTGTCCTTGCTTCCGTCATCGACAAACACAATTCTGCTTTCATCGGAAATCAGCTTGTCCGCCTTCATCTCATCAAAAACCCCGAGAAGCTGACGGCAGGTCTCATGCAGTACCGCCTCCTCATTGTAGCATGGCAATACAACATATGCCTTTACTTTTTTACCCATTTTTATTCTCCTTTCGCCTGCGCAAGAATTTCTTCAAGCTCGGCTTTGTTAAATTTATATTTCTTATCGCAGAACTGGCAGCACATTTCCGCCTCGCCCTGTTCCTCGATAATTTCACGGATCTCCTTCTTGCCGATTGAGATCAATGCCCTTTCCATCCTGTCACGGGAACACTTGCACTCATACTCCGGAATTACTTCCTTGTTTTCAAGAAGCATATCAAAGCCTTCAGTAATTGTAAACGCAATATCTTGAGCGCTCATTCCGTTTGCTATCATATCGGTTATGGGCATTGCGTTTTCCACTATCTCGGTAAGCCTGTCCGCGGTAGCCTCCGTTGCCTCCGGCATAAGCTGTATCATATAACCGCCCGCCGCCTTTATTGAAAGATCCGTATCCACAAGAACGCCGAGAGCTATCGCGGTCGGTACCTGCTCGCTTGTTGCAAAGTAGTAGGTCAGATCCTCTGCAATCTCACCGCTGACAAGCGGGGTCTGTCCTATATACGGCTCTTTAAGTCCCAAATCGCGGATAACGCTCAGGAAGCCACGTCCTATCGCGCCGCCTACATCAAGCTTCCCTTTTGCGTTTTCCGGCAGATCCGCATGGGGATTTCCGACATAGCCGCGAACATGGGATTTGCTGTCCGTTACCGCCACAAGAAGTCCTAGCGGACCGTCACCCTTTATCTGTAAGGTTGTTGAATCATCCTCGCTTTTGAGCTGCGCGCCTATAATTGCCGCTCCCGTGAGAAGTCTGCCCAATGCCGCCGATGCGGTCGCCGATGTATCATGTATTCTATGCGCTTCGTTTACAAGATCTGTAGTTATTGTTACGAAAACACGTATCGTTCCGTCCATACTGTTTCCGCGGATTAAAGTGTCCATCTTATTCCTCCAAAAAAACCGTTTCCTATAGTATATCACATTAAAGCTTTATTGTCCATAAAATTTTAATAAAAAAGAGGCTGCATCAAAACAGAATCAGCGCTATTATCAGATTTTTTCAACGTAAGCGGAAAATAATATAGGGTAAAAAAATAAGAATGACCCAAAACTTAGGTTTTAAGCCATTCTTGATTGGTGCCGGTGACCGGGGTCGAACCGGTACGGATTTTACTCCACTGGATTTTGAGTCCAGCGCGTCTGCCAATTCCACCACACCGGCATTCACAATATTAATATATTAGCACATTTTTCACCAGTTGTCAAGTAAAAATTCAAATTTCACCTTAAAAAGGGCAGAAACCGTATGATTTCTGCCCTTAATTTTTTACTCAGTCAATTATATAACTGTGATAAGTCTTGCGATCATAGCGCATGCCTCCGCGCGTGTTGCTGAACCCTGCGGTAGGAATGAAAGATCGTCATATCCTTCGATTATACCCATATTAGCTGCGCCGTATACATAGTCTACAAGGACGCCTGAGATATTTGAAGCGTCTGTGAAGCTGACTGCCGTTGAATTAACTGTCTTGCCCTTTACCTTAGCCGCGCCGCATACGATTGCCGCCATTTCCTCACGGTTAATGATTTCATTAAGCTGCGTAGCCTTAAGATCAAGACCCTGCGGGAGCACACCGTTCTTAACTGCCGCTGTATAGTACGGATCTGCCCAGTTAGCGCCTTCCGGTGCCGAACCTGTTTCAAGCCCGAGCGCCAAATCAACCATCTTTATGAACTGACCCTTTGTTACTGTGCCATCCGGATCAAAGATCGTGTCTGTCATACCGTTTACAATTCCCTTTTCATAAAGCGAATCAATATTCGGTCTTGACCAATGGTAGATGCAGTCTGCGAAATATCCAAGACCGCCGGCTGCCTGACCTGCCGATACTGCGCCTCCGACTTCGTTTGCTTCAGGTTCGCCTGTACCGCCTGATGAAGTGTATGTTCTGCCCGAACCCTGCTCAGGAAGCTTTGAAGCGTCAAACGCCGGCGCTTTATAGTTGTTGGCTACAAGCTTGATGTTTGCATCCGGCTGAGTTGTGTACGGTGAGTTTGCGATCTTATCGTTCATATACCAGCTGATATGCGGCGGCTGGTTATAACAGTTGTTATATGCGCCTGATGAATTTCTGTATACATCATCATGCGCCAATGTATAGAAGTTATAGTTTGTCGGTATTGTTGTTGTGTATACTCTTATAGCGTATGTATACTTTGTCTTTGTAACCTCTGCCTCAATGTCCTTGTTGAATGAACCCTTAAGTGTGATCGTCTCATTCTTTGACTCTTCTCCTGTTATCACGTATGAAACAAATTCCTCACGCCAATCACCGAACATATCACCCTGACCGTTTGTATTACCCTTTGTTGAGTTGATTGAGTGCGTGCCCTCGGGAACAAAGATATTTTCACTCTTCTTTGTGGTGTCATTCCACTTCTGAATCGCGATTTCCTGACCTGCGCCCATGTGGTCCTGAAGCTCATCCTGAAGGTCTCCGTCCCAATAGATACGTCCGTTCATTGAGAGACCAAGATCCGGAAGCTTTGTGCCGAGATTATCATGATAGCCCGTGCCGGCGGCGCCCCACATTACATAGTAACTGTCGCCGTAGCCGATATTTCCTATCATACCGCGTCCCGTATCCTTTGAGCCGTTTACAACCTGTATAAACTTACCGTCCTTAGCTGACTGGAGTACAGTACCCCAGACCTGTCTGCCGACTGTAAGATCCGCGCCGAGAGCCTCTTTAATACCCATTCCCGAGAGTGTCGGACAGTCGTAGCTGAAATGCTCTGCATCAGCGCTGTAATCCTCTTTTGCAGTCATTACCTCAAGACCCGGGATTGTAGGGTCAAAATCGCCTACGTGTATAACATCGCCGTGCTCAAGCTGTGACGACCACAATACGGTGCCGTCATCATCATACCAGAGCGCTCCTGTTGAAACCTCGTCCTTGCCGTCGCCGTCAACATCTGCCGCCTCAAGCTGATGGTTACCCTGTCCAACATATTTTTCATAGCCTGACTTGTAGCCCTCTGAACCAGGTTCTGTATCAAATGCCCACTGGCGCACAAGCTTATTTCCCTCAAGTGTATACGCTGACGCAGCCTGACGCTGTCTGCCGTTCTTACCGAAGTAATAGCCGCGACCGAATACAGCCGAAGGCTTCTTTCCGTCTAACCATGCGATTGTTCCGTTATAACGCTCCGAACGGTTACCGAAATCATCACCGAAAGACAGGGATGTCTCCATTGAGCCTACAGTGTTATTCGGATAATAATCTATAGTATCAATCGCCGCGCCTGTCTTACCGTCAAATGCCGTTACATAAAGCGGTGCCTGAAGCGCCTTACCGGCATTTTTATATGCCCATGAATCCTCATATGCGCCCGCCTGAGCCTCATCGCCTATAATTTTTCCGGTAGCGTCAATAGTACCGTCCGAGGTTCTTACCATAACCTCCGCGCAGCCGTCACCGTTGAAATCCGCAACGCAGAGCTGAGTATCATGCGCTCCGGAGCGGATATTCCAACCCATGTCTACTCGCCACATAAACGTACCGTCAAGCTTATATGCATCAATATATGCCTTGCCTGTTCTTCCTGTTGAAGCCGCGTCCTTTGCGTCTGACGGATTCCACAGGAATACGATCTCGTACTCACCGTCTCCGTCAAGATCGCCGTATGTACCGTCGCCCGGCATATAATAGCCGTAAGTTATACCCTGTCGGCTTGTTACATAATCACCGTCATAATCAGGTGTGTTCTGAAGCGGGATCTCAATATAGTTGTCATCGAGAACCGCAACCGATTTTGACATCGTGCCGTTACATACAACCGTATAATAGTCGTTTATTGTACCGCCCTTATCAACATAGTTCGTAATTGCGCCCTCTGTAATCTTTTCCTTATTGCGATAAACCTCAAAATTGGTGTCTGCCGGCTCTGTACCGAGTCTTCTCCATGACAGGAATACGCCGTCATCAGTCTTTACAGCAACCACACCTCTGTCAAGGTTCTCCATATTTCTCGTTATTGCCGCGGCAGCAAACGCGCCTGCTGTTGTTGGCATAACAAAGCCCGTTGCAGCAACCTGGGCGAGGACCAATGAGACTACACCTAATCTCTTTAGGTTCTTCTTAGTACTTTTCATTATTAAAGCACTCCTTTCTGCTCCCTATATCCTTAAAATTATATCTTAAGCGCATATGCGCCTATATCCATATAGCGATATTATAACATAAATTGTACAGTTTTGAAAGTGATTAAGAACATTTTTTTGTTTAAAAATCAGTGTTTTGCATAGCATGCATTAAGTACTTCGTATTTTAATAATATTTAATGCATGCGGTTAATTCCTCTTTTCACTAAGCTTTCTTCATTGCTTTGACTACAGACAACTTAGTGAAAAGCATATAGGAATCAGTAAACGTCCACACGGGTGCGCGGTTTATTATGATATGTGACGCTGAGAACAAGTCCTATCGCGATCATATTTGTAACCAGAGAGGTTCCTCCGTAGCTTATAAACGGAAGCGGTATTCCTGTTACAGGCGTCAGACCTATACACATACCCACATTCTCAAACACATGGAACAAAAACATTGCGCCTATACCTGTGCATATATATCTTCCGAAGGTATTATCCGCCTTTCTTGCGGCTTTAAAGCATCTGAAAACAATCAGAAACAGCAGACATACAATTATAACCGCGCCTACAAATCCAAATTCCTCAGAAAATACACTGAAAATAAAATCCGTGCTCTTTGTCGGAAGATACCCCATCTGGTTCTGGGTTCCCTGTAAAAACCCCTTGCCCCAGAGCTGCCCGGAGCCGACTGCAATCTTTGACTGAATTACATTATATCCTCGTCCGAGCGGATCGCTGTCGGGGTTCATAAACACGATTATTCTCTGCTGCTGATATTCACTGAGCCCGTATTTATATATAAGCGGCATAGAGGCGACCGCCACTCCGATCACAGGCAGAATATATTTATATGAAAGCTTCGCAACAAAAAGCATACACGCGAACATGAACATAAATACCATCGCGCTGCCCATGTCCGGCTCAAGCAGGATAAGTCCTACCAGCACCGCGATATGAGCTATCAGTCCGAGCAGCACCGCCGGCTTGTTGACACGATCCTCAACCTTTGAAAGATGCCACGAAAATGTTATTACAAAGCACACCTTGGCAAGCTCCGCCGGCTGCAAGCCTATCGAGCCGAAACGGATCCAGCTCCGCGCGCCCCAGTCGCCCGCCGTACCGAAAAACAACACGATAATCAATATAAATACCGCAAATAAATATATATATTTTACAATATTCCCGAACTGCTCATAATCGAAAAAGCACAACAGCAGCATCGCCGCGATCCCTATACAGCCCGCGCCGGACTGAACAATAACATTTGAGTTTGTCCCATAGCTTCTCGTTGCCGAATATATTATTATTATGCCGATAACCGCCGCGGCTATCACGAACAGGAACAGAAGCCAGTCAAACTCCTTGTTCACGATCGCCCTTGACGTATAATTCGATTTATTTCTTTTCACCGCTATCTATCCTCCTCAAAAATTTGTAACAATGATATTATAGCATAAAGGAATGCTGCTTGCAAGCCAAAAACGGTTATAATAGACATAATATAAAAATTCATATGCGTGCCTCCTTATGTTTTATATTTTCAGAAACCCCTGATTAAATGCCCCCGGGAATTGAAAATTTTTCTTAGCACCGTTAAACTCAACTGTTATCATATTATTGTCGATAGACTTTACAACACCTTCACCAAATGCTTTGTGTTTAACTGTAATACCGACTTTCACTCCTGAAACGTCTACCTGAGGTGGTTCTTTCTTTTCCGACTTAACAGGTGCTGGGGGTATAAATGAAGGTCTGTATGTAGAACCTATATTGCTATGAGCGATAGGCTCGCGTTTAATAGGTTTTACAACCTGTTTAACATCTGTTTCTTCCTCATCCTCATCAAAATTAGAAACTGCATTTTCAAAGAATGAAGCATCGTGGACATCATCTGCTTTAGGTGCATCCGCCACCATAGAATCAGCCAAATGCCCGGCCATAATATCGTAATCCTCACGAGACACAACAGTGCTGTACAGACCGACTTTCTCACCCTGATGTTTATCAATACCTGTATATGTAAGACTCGCATCCTCGTAACGCTTAAACTTATAAACCGCATCGTTCATAAGAGCCTCGTTAAAAACATTGAGAGAAACCAAAAGTTCAAAATCCTTAACCGATAAACCTGTTACCTTTTTGAACAGCTCCGGTTCTAACTGTGTAATGACATCTTTCAGGCAATATTCTCTGTAATCTGTCAAATACATAAATACAGGTACTCGTGTAGCAAACTTTATCAGCTTTTGCTGTATCATCTTGCGCTTTGATTTATATTCCTTTTCAGCCTCTGTCAATTCTTTTTTCTCTTTCTTGTTGA
>JBJEIV010000214.1:0-12288 GCA_051877395.1 Candidatus Ornithomonoglobus sp. | reverse complement strand
GCTCGCAACATCATCAAACAACCTTGTATATGTAAAGGACAGCGAGGGAAATGTGATAAATGATTATGTGCTGAGCAAGGGAACGAGCACCATACGTCTGTCGGACGATATGACCTGTCTGCCTATACCGGCGCAAGCTACCTCGAAATATACGATATGCGTTATTCTTACCCCTAACTATCCCGGAGGAATGCAGAACGCTTTGTATCTTGCTGACTATCCGTCGCTGATAGAGACCTACGAAACGGAGCGGGGCGGAATAGAAAAGGACAGATACTTTGACGGCAGGGAGTATTATCGCTGGAACGGCGGCGCGCTCAGCCTGAGTGACGACCGCGAGGAATGGAGAACGGTACAGCTGCCGCAGTCCGTTATGAACGGAATTGCCGGAAATCTCAATGAATACGAGCTTAAATGGACGGGTAGCGGCTATGCTCTCAGACCCTGTCTGTATGACGCGGGCTGGTATGAGGATATAAAGTATACCTATCGTGATATGTACCTGCTTGACGAGAATTTTGATCTTGTACGAAAGCAGACCTTTGGCTCATATCCGCAGGGCTTCACCTGTGCCAACGGAGTATACTATGTTAAATTGGCAAATTCAGTGTTCCGCTCAACAACAGAGTTCCAATGGTGGGATATGACACTGCTTGATCTGCCATGCTGGAATTACGGACCGTTTTCCTCGCTTACTAAGGACGGAAAAATCTATCTGTCAACGGACGGTATCAATTTTGACGAGGTGGAGTATAAGGGCTTCAGACCGGAATATGTCGATTCATATGGGGAGTGGTATTACTGCGCCGACGGAAGAACGCTTTATCTTTCCAAGGACGCTCTTAACTGGAAGTATGTCATGTTCAATAATAAGGTAAAGACCTTTGAAATCAAGAATAACACGGTAATTGCAAACGGCGAGGAGGCTGCGGAGATGCCGGAATTTGCTGACACAGTGGCATTGAAGTATAACGGTAAGTATATAGCGTCAGAGGTGCCGGGATTGCTTATAAATAACTCTCCGTATATGCCTGTGAGAAATGTTTCGGAGGTTATGGGATATGCTGTGGAATGGAGCGCGGAGGAAGGGAGCGTTATTGTTTCAGACGATAATTCGGAGCTTGTTATAAGCAACATCAGGCTTATAAACAATACCGCTTACGCGCCGCTTAAGGAATTTACGGAGCTTGCAGCGGTGAGCTACGAGTCGCAGAGCGCGACGGCAATAATGGCGAAAGAATAAAAAATCAGCGAGCTCTTTTCAGAGCTCGCTGATTTTTGCATCATCATTATGAGTATTCTTCATCCCGTCCAGGATCATCTGCCGCGCGTGAACCGCATCCTCCTCCGACGGAGCTTTTATGTCTGCGAGAGGATATTCTATGCCGAGCTTTTCATATTTTGACTTTCCCATATCGTGATAGGGGAGAATGTCAACAGCCTGCACATTTCTGAGTGTTCCTATAAACTGACCGAGCCTGTAAAGGTATTCGTCATTCTGGGTTATTCCGGGAACAAGCACATGGCGTATCCATGCCGGGATGCCGTTGTCGGAAAGATAGCGCGCAAAGGCTATAATATTGTCCTGCTTCTGTGATGTGAGCTTTTTGTGCTCATCGGGGTCGATATGCTTTATATCAAGCATTACAAGGTTGGTGTATTTCATCAGCTCATCAAATTTTGATTTGTTTTTGCCGCTGAAGGTAACCCCAGAGGTGTCAAGGCAGGTGTGAAAACCGTATTCGTCCTTGGCTCTCTTGAAAAGCTCCGTCAGAAATTCAAGCTGCATAAGCGGCTCCCCGCCTGTCGCGGTTATGCCGCCGTTTTTGAGAAATTCCCTAACATTGTCCGCCTTTTGCAGTATTTCTTCCGCCGTCATTTCCGTGCCGCCCGTCGGGTCCCAGCTGTCGGGATTGTGACAGTAAAGGCAGCGCATGGGACAGCCTTGAAAAAATATCACAAACCGTATTCCGGGGCCGTCCACCGTGCCGAAGGATTCGAGCGAGTGTATGCGCCCCTTCATGCTTTTTCGTGGAAGGTTCTGCTGATGATATCGTCCTGCTGCTCTTTGGTGAGCTTTGTGAAGTTCACAGCATAGCCGGATACGCGCACCGTAAGCTGCGGATACTTTTCGGGATGCTTCTGCGCGTCAAGCAGCGTTTCGCGGTTAAAAACATTTACATTGAGATGATGGCCGCCCTTTTCCATATATCCGTCAAGGAGCCCTATTAGATTTTCTTCCTGCTGTGTCATGATATATTACTTCCTTTCATTAATTCGTCAAGGTCCGGTTCGCCTACGAAAATTCTCGCGTCCTTGCCGAGAGCGGCGGGGATTATCGAGAATGTGTTTGATATACCGTCCTGCGCGTCAGCAAAGGGCAGCTTGGCAACCGAGGCAAGGGAGGAGGCGGCTCCGTTGCTGTCGCGGCCGTGCATAGGGTTTGCCCCCGGCGCGAGAGGCTCGCCTGTTTTCCGTCCGTCCGGCGTATTTCCGGTCTTTTTCCCGTAAACCACATTTGACGTTATGGTGAGTATCGACATTGTCGGTATTCCGCCGCGGTAGGTGTGGTGCTTTCTTATTTTATCCATAAAAGAGCTTACAAGCTCCGCGGCTATTGTGTCGACACGGTCGTCATTATTTCCGTATTTGGGGAAATCCCCCTCGGTTATATAGTCAACGGCTATGCCGTTTTCGTCGCGCACCGGCTTTACTTTCGCGTATTTTATCGCGCTTAATGAATCCGCCACAACCGACAGCCCCGCAATGCCGGTTGCAAAATAGCGCTTCACATCTCTGTCATGCAGAGCCATCTGCGCGCTTTCATAGCAGTATTTGTCGTGCATATAGTGTATGACGTTAAGAGTGTTTACATACAGTCCCGCAAGCCATTCAAGCATAGCGTCATATTTCTTCATTACCTCGTCATAATCGAGATATTCTCCGGTACACGGGCCGTATTCGGGTCCCACCTGTATTTTGAGCAGCTCGTCAACACCGCCGTTTATGGCGTAGAGCAGACACTTGGCGAGGTTGGCGCGCGCCCCGAAGAACTGCATTTCTTTTCCGACAACCATTGAAGAAACACAGCACGCTATCGCGTAATCATCACCGTGAGCAGCGCGCATGATCTCATCGTTTTCATACTGTATCGCAGAGGTTTTTATCGACATTTCGGCGCAGAATTGCTTAAAGCCCTCCGGCAGTCTCGGCGACCATAGCACCGTGAGATTAGGCTCCGGCGCGGGACCGAGATTGTTAAGGGTGTTAAGATAGCGGAACGAGGTTTTTGTCACAAGCGCTCTGCCGTCAATTCCTATGCCGCCTATTGATTCTGTGACCCATGTGGGGTCGCCGGAGAACAGCGCGTTATATTCCGGTGTCCTGGCAAATTTCACAATGCGCAGCTTCATTATAAAGTGGTCGATAAGCTCCTGAGCCTCCTGCTCCGTGATCACTCCGTTCTGCAAATCACGCTCGATATATATATCAAGAAAGGTGGAGGTTCTGCCGAGGCTCATCGCGGCCCCGTTCTGCTGCTTTATTGCGGCGAGAAAACCGAAATAGAGCCACTGCACAGCCTCTCTTGCGTTTGCGGCGGGCTTTGTTATGTCAAAGCCGTAAAGCTGCCCAAGCTCCGCCATTTCCGCAAGAGCCTTGATCTGCTCCTCAAGCTCCTCTCTAAGGCGTATTTTATCCTCTGTCATTTCACCCGCGACAAGCTCCTTCTGTCTTTTTTTATCATCAATAAGCCTGTCGATACCATAAAGCGCAACACGGCGGTAGTCACCGATTATTCTGCCCCTGCCGTAGGCGTCGGGAAGTCCGGTTATTATCGCGGATTTTCTTGCAAGCTTCATTTCAGGCGTGTATGCGTCAAACACTCCCTGATTATGGGTCTTGCGGTATTTAGTGAATATTTCGTCAACCCTTCCGCTAACCTCATAGCCGTAGGAGCGGCATGAGGTTTCAGCCATTCTTATGCCGCCGTAGGGCTGAAGCGCGCGTTTAAACGGCTTGTCCGTCTGTAAGCCGACGATCCTTTCAAGCTCCCTGTCTATATATCCTGCATTATGTGAGGTGATACTGGAAACAATATCGGTATCCATATCGAGAACACCGCCCGCCTCACGTTCCTTTGCCGAAAGCTCCGATATGTCCTCCCACAGCTTTTTTGTTGCCTCGGTAGGTCCAGTGAGGAAGCTGCTGTTTCCTGTATACGGCTTATAATTGCTTTGTATAAAATCCCGCACATCAACGCGTCCGCGGCACCAGACTCCGCTGCGGAAGCCTGCCCATGCATCTGTAAGTCCTTTCTCCATTTTCTTCCTCCGATTGTTTGTGTATTATAACTCTTTGTATTAGTATTTTCCACAATATCTTGTGTTATACCTGTGTTTTTTATCTATTTAAGTTAAATATGGGTAACTGTTGTTTCAATATTTTGTTTATTTTGACAGTTTTAAAAAGTTGACTTATTTTGTAGAGTATGTTATAATTATGAGTAGATAATTACAGGTCCACAAGACCTCAGGATTATACACAATCTTTTAACACACAGGAGGTACAAAAGTCATGAACACAAATGCATGGCAGGGTTTTGAGGGACGTTTATGGAAGGATGAAATAAACGTCAGAGACTTTATTCAGAACAACTATACACAGTATGAGGGTGACAGCTCATTTTTGACCGACCCTACAGAGGCTACAAACAAGCTCTGGGATGAGCTCCAGGTTCTCTTTAAAGAGGCAAGAGCTAAGGGCGGAGTCCTTGATATGGATACTAACATTGTATCATCAATTACATCACACGGACCGGGTTATCTTGACAAGGATCTCGAAAAGATCGTAGGTCTTCAGACAGATAAGCCGTTAAAGCGTGCATTCATGCCGTACGGTGGTATCAAGATGGCAGAGGGCGCGCTTGAGAACTACGGTTATACACCAGACCCGTTGATGCATAAGATATTCAATGATTATCATAAAACACATAACCAGGGCGTTTTCGATGCTTACACACCGGAAATGCGCGCGGTAAGAAAGAATAAGATCATTACAGGTCTGCCTGATACATACGGCAGAGGACGTATCGTAGGCGACTACAGAAGAGTTGCCCTTTACGGTATAGACTACCTTATGGAGCAGAAGGCGAAGGATCACGCTAACTGCGGCTCAGGCACAATGACTGATGATATTATCCGTTTAAGAGAAGAAATTCAGATGCAGTATAAGGCGCTTGCGGATATGAAGAAGATGGCTGCTTCATACGGCTATGATATTTCAGGTCCGGCGACAAACGCAAAGGAAGCGGTTCAGTGGTTATACTTCGGATATCTTGCAGCCATAAAGACACAGAACGGCGCTGCTATGTCAGTCGGCAGAGTTTCAACCTTCCTTGATATTTATATCAACAGAGACCTTGAAAACGGAGTAATCACAGAGCAGGAGGCTCAGGAGCTTATCGACCACTTTGTAATGAAGCTGAGAATGGTTAAGTTTGCAAGACCGGATTCATACAACCAGCTCTTCTCCGGCGACCCGGTATGGGCAACGCTTGAGGTAGCGGGTATCGGTCAAGACGGCCGTCACATGGTTACAAAGAATGATTTCCGTTTCCTCCACACACTCGAGAACATGGGACCGTCACCGGAGCCTAACCTTACAGTTCTTTACACAAAGAATCTTCCGGATAACTTCAAGAGCTATGCGGCTGAAATCTCGGTTACTACATCATCGATCCAGTATGAGAACGATGACGTTATGAGACCGGTATGGGGCGACGATTATTCGATCTGCTGCTGCGTATCGGCTACACAGACGGGCAAGGAAATGCAGTTCTTCGGCGCAAGAGCTAACCTCGCAAAGTGTCTCCTTTACGCTTTGAACGGCGGTATTGACGCTAAGACTCGCGTACAGGTAGGTCCCGCATACAAGCCGGTAACCTCGGAGATACTTGACTATGATGAGGTAATAGAGAAGTACGACGCTATGATGGAATGGCTCGTGGGTGTGTATGTAAACACACTCAACCTTATCCATTATATGCACGATAAGTATTACTATGAGGCTGCTGAGATGGCTCTTATAGATACAGACGTAAGAAGAACCTTCGCTACAGGTATCGCGGGCTTCTCACACGTTGTAGACTCACTTTCAGCTATCAAGTATGCAAAGGTCAAGGCTATCCGTGACGAGGACGGTATCTGCACAGACTTTGAGGTAGAGGGCGACTTCCCGAGATACGGCAACGATGACGACAGAGCTGACGACATCGCGGTATGGCTCTTAAAGACCTTCATGGAGAAGCTCAAGCACTATCATACATACCGTAATTCAGAGCCGACAACCTCAATCCTTACAATTACGTCAAACGTTGTATACGGTAAGGCAACAGCCGCTCTTCCGGACGGAAGAAAGGCAGGAGAGCCGCTTTCGCCGGGCGCAAACCCGTCATACGGCGCGGAGAAGAACGGTCTTATCGCATCGCTCAACTCTGTTGCAAAGCTTCCGTATGAGTACGCTCTTGACGGTATTTCAAATACACAGACAATTTCGCCTGACGCTCTCGGGCATGACACTGCTGAGAGAACAAAGAACCTCGTATCGGTTCTTGACGGATACTTCGCGCAGGGCGCGCACCACCTCAATGTAAATGTATTCGGTACAGAGAAGCTTATCGACGCTATGGAGCATCCGGAAAAGGAGGAGTATGCAAACTTCACCATCCGTGTATCTGGCTACGCAGTTAAGTTTATCGACCTCACAAGAGAGCAGCAACTTGATGTTATTTCAAGAACCTGCCACAAGGAAATGTAAGAAAATTATTGTTTAGGGGTATGATGAGGGCGGCAATTTTGCAGGCAAAATTACCGCTACCCCCTTGCCTTGGCTCCGCCAAGGACTTCCCCCCAAGGGGGCAGACAGCAGAGTCATGCCGAAGTTTGCCCCCTCTGGGGGAAATGTCAAGCGGAGCTTGACAAAGGGGGTACAGTCTTTCGCTTGCGAAAGACTGCATCGCAACGATGCAAAACAATAATTTAAGTCTGAGAAGGGACTGTTTTGCAGTCCCTTTTACAATAAGGAGATTATTATGGAAGGTTATATTCATTCAACGGAAAGCTTCGGTTCGGTTGACGGGCCGGGCGTTCGTTTTATTATATTTGTTTCCGGCTGTCCTATGCGCTGCCGGTTCTGTCATAATCCCGATACATGGAATATGCAGGAAGGGAAAAAGACAGATACGGATCAGCTTGTTAAAAAGGCTTTGCGATGCAGGGCATACTGGGGGAAGGACGGTGGCATTACGGTAAGCGGCGGCGAGCCGCTTATGCAGATCGACTTCCTTATTGAGCTTTTTAAGCGCTTTAAGGCGGAGGGTGTAAACACCTGTATCGACACAAGCGGCGCTCCGTTTACACGCGAGGAGCCGTTTTTCTCAAAGTTTGAGGAGCTTATGCGGTATACGGATCTGCTGCTTGTCGATATAAAGCACATTGACCCCGAAAAGCATGTGGAGTTGACAGGAAGACCAAATGATAATATTCTTGATATGCTGAGATACTTATCCGATATTAAAAAGCCGATATGGATAAGACATGTCCTTGTTCCAAAGTGGAGCGATAATGACGAGTATCTCACAAGAACACGAGAATTTATTGACACCCTTGACAATGTTGAAAGAGTGGAGGTTCTTCCGTATCATACTCTCGGTGTTCACAAATGGGAAGCTCTCGGACTTAACTATAGTCTTGATAATATCAACCCGCCGTCAAAGGAGCGGATTGACAATGCAAACAGAATATTAAAAGAAATTATGCAGGACAAAATCTGAAAAATAGAAAAACGAGGTATAGAATTTGTGATTTTTGCTGACATTAACCGGTAAATGTGACATTATAGTTCTATAAAGAAGTTAGTTTTTGTCGTAACGTGCTGTATTTTCTATCTGATATTATGGATAACACATTATCAGTATGTTTTTTTAAAGTACTTACATATTATATGTCCCGGATGTGGCATGATGAGAGCAACGCGTGAGATTTTGAGATTAAATTTTAAAGAGGCTTTTGAATACCATCCTATGGTTTATTCTCTTCCGCTTGCTCTGATCTATGTATTAAAAGAAGGTAAGGTTTTTGAAAATTATTTGTAAATTATGGCATTTTTGCACTTATAGTATTAGGCTTTCTTCTGAATTATATTATAAAATTAATTACATTTTTTTGATATGTAGGGAAATATATGTTTTGTAGGAATTGCGGAAAGGAAATTGATGCGAATGCCGCAGTATGTACAAAGTATGGTGTGCAGCTTAATACAATTGTTAAGAGTGAGCAGAAATCAAAACTGATCGCTAGTCTTCTTGGAATTTTCCTTGGATGTCTAGATATACATAGCTTTTACCTTGGACGTATCGGTATAGGTGTTATACAGATTGTCGTTACGCTTATTACTTGCGGTGCCGGAGCTCTTTGGAGATTTATTGAGGGTATTCTTATTCCTTGTGGAAAAATTGATAAGGATGCAAAGGGTATTCCATTAGCTAATTAATTGAATTAATAAAAACGGTTATTGGGTATCTATAGCAAATAAGCATATAAAAATATAGACTTTTTGTGATTTTATGCTGCTCTGTATATGACATTGGGCAACGCCATTTTTTTATGCCAGTGTATAAAGTCCGAGTTCGTCAAGAAGCTCGTCAATTGTCATAACAGGAATGCATCGCTCTATACAGAACATAATAACAGCATCCCGGCGTGAGCGGGGATATAATTCCCCAACCCCCGCAAGCCTGAATAGCCTGGAGGTTTCCTCAAGCGAGAGCTGCATTCCGACTGCAAGTCGTATGAGCTTGTCGCGAGACGGACTTTTTCGTCCGGAAAAAATCTGATACGCATAATCGGCGCTAAGGTCTCCACAGCGTATTGCTTCTGCGCGGGTCATGCCTTTTTCCAAAAGCAGCGCGCTTAGGTAGTCCTTAAGCTTCGGGTCTGTAAGCTCCTCTGCGTTATCTTCAAGAAATTCTCTGAGCCGAGGAGCGGCTTTTATTTCGTTTATCAGTTCTGCTGTACTTTTCACATATCTCTCTCCTTTTTATTCTAAGTTGAATTATATCACAAACACGATGCGAACGCAATATAAAAACAAAAATATTGTTGATATAGAGGTGATTTTGTGATATAATCAAAGAAAAAACTGGAGAAGGTCATAATTTAAAATGGAAAAATATAAAATTCTGGAAACAATTGCATCAACCGATAACTCTGAGATTTTTCTTGTAAGAAATATCGAAAACGGACGTATTTATATCATGAAAAGGCTGAAGCATGGAGGAACGGAGCCATATGAAAACGCTATGGGAATACAAAGCCCGCATATAGTACGGATTTATGAGGTGATGGGGAATACGGTGATACTTGAATATATTCCGGGTATCCCTCTTTCGGAGCTTGGCAGATGTGCGCGGGAATATGAGGTCAAGGACTGGACTCTACAGATGTGCGAAGGTGTTGCCGAGCTGCATAAAAACGGAATAATACACAGAGATATAAAGCCATCAAACGTGATGCTTACCGACGACGGAGTGATCAAGCTTATTGATCTTGATATTTCCCGTACCTATAAGGGCTACCGCGGAAAGGATACTCAGTATATCGGTACGGACGGCTACGCGCCTCCAGAACAGTACGGATTTGCCCAGACGGATGAGCGGTCGGATATATACGCGATAGGAGCGATGATGTTTGAACTGCTTACACAGGGCAGTTCGCTGCGGGAGCTTGGTGCGTATAGCGGACTGCTAAAGCCGATTATAGAGAAATGTACAAAGCTTGCGCCGGATGAACGGTATCAGACGATAGGTGAACTGAAAAGGGCGCTTGGTGGTGATGCGGAAAGAACGGCTGTAACCGAGGTGTCGCAAAGACCTGTAGCAAAAAAACAGGTAAATTCGATAGCAGTTCTTATTCTGATTGTCATTATACTGATTCCTTTGATGAGTGCGGCAGTAGTGTTTGTGCCGAGATACATAAAATCTTTTTTTAATTCGACCGTAACCTCGGATTGCACAGACAGAATAGAAATAGAGTATGGAGACTTTGACGAAAACTCAATGCCGGTGGGAATATCATCATTAAGGCTTGAAAATAATGATCCGTTTTTGAAGGTGTATGTAAAGCTTACGGATAATCAGGGCTTTTCGGAATACACCTATGTAACGTTGAAATTTGAATTGCTGGACAGTAATGGAGTAACGTTGGGATATGAGGATGTTTATGGCAGTATGCCGGCTGGAGGAGAAAATGTGAGCGACGGCTCAATTTATGCTCATGTGCAGAAGGACGGAAGCTATTTTTATGATGATGGCATAGTAAGCACAATTCGCCTTGCCGATGTGAAAATTCGATAAACTGTGCTCACGGCACGGGACAAGGAAAAAAATCTGCGCTATAATAAAAGCGTAGATTTTTTTGCAGAAAATTACTTAATTTCCAATTAAGCAATTAACGTGCGTAAGACGAAAGGAGAAAAACAGTTATGAAAAAGAGAGTTTTGTCAATCATTATCCTTGCAGCATTGGCGGTTTCGGCCGCGACAGGTTGTTCGCTGGTGCAGTCCGCTTTACAAGGCGGAGATAAGCAGGCCGAGGAGCAGAAGGAGTCAAAGGCTTCGAACAAACATAAGTATGACAATATAGATGCCGACTCTGAGCCTGTGGGTGTGGATGAAGTCAAATTTGAGAAAGCGGAAAGCGGATATACACACCTGTCGGGAAGAATATATAAAAACAGCAGCGATATTGAAGAAGGAAAGATTACAGTATCGTTTGAAATGTACGACGAAAACGGGGATTTCATGGGAGAAAAGAAGATTACGACCGAAAAAACACTTACGGAGGGCGAACAGGAGCGTTTTAATGATGATATTATATGGGCAACAGCCGATAAGTATCACAAGGATATACCTGACGAAACGCTTGCAAAGTACACTGTAAAAATTGTGAATATAGAGGAAACGGGAGCAGATGAAGTTGAGCTGCAGGAGACGCTTGACGCGATAGAAGACCTGATAAATTGGTATCCGCATGATTACGAAAAAGCTCAGATACTGATTGACGAGGCCTTTAAGAAATATCCTGATAACGTTGATTTAAAGCTGCTCCAGGAGGATCTGAACAAGGCTGTGCAGGAGGAAGCGCAGGATCAGCAGCAGTGATATATAGATAAAGCGGCTGAATTGTAGCTTTCCAAGAGCCACGGGACAGCAAAGCTCCTGTGGCTTTCGCGCGTTTTTTGTTACAGTTCTGCTGTATGAGCCGCAGAGATAGGAGAGGTCCGGACAAAAATGGACAAACACAGAGACAATGGGATTTGTATAGTCCCGAAAAACGTGCTACAATACCCGCATGAGGTGTTTGCTATGGCGCAGTACGATATAAATCTTTTTAATAAGGTATACAGAGAAATAAGCGAGGAGCTTGGAATAGAAGCGGCTCTTACTATTCATCAAATGTTCAAAGGGACTCAGATTAACTTTCCGGTGAGATTTCTTGATGTGCAGTGTGTTAAGGAGATGATTGTGAAAGAGTATGACGGAAAAAATATAAAAGCCTTGGCAAAAAAATACGACTATTCTGAAAAATCCATAAGACGGATCATAAAGGAATCATTGAGAAAGGAAAAGGAGTGAGGAAATATGCATATTAAAAGCTTGATCTCGGCGGTGTGCGCGGCGGCTGTGCTGCTTTCGGGTGTCGCATATGCGGCACCGGAGGATATGGAACAGACTGAAAGCTCAGAAGAGAAAATAGAACTATTTGCGCTCACGTTTGACGGCGGCACCGGAACGGATGAGGATCCGTATCTTATATCAAACGAAGCTCAGCTTGTATTCGTGGCAGATCTGCCCGGAAAATGCTTTAAGCTGACAAATGATATTGAGCTTGAAAACGACTGGGTTCCGATAGGAGCCTACGGCGAGGCGTTCAGCGGTGTATTCGACGGTGACGGCTTTACGGTAAGGAATATGGTCGTTACCGACGGCAGCGGCTTTTTCAGCAAGGTGACGGGAACGGTTAAAAATCTTAATGTTGAGGGCGAGGTCACCTCGACTAATCAATATGCGGGCGGTATTGCCGGATTGTCCTCTGGAACCTTTGAAAATTGCAGCTTCAGCGGAACGGTTAAAAGCAGCTATGAGAATTCTTCCTATTCTTGGTATATAGGCGGTCTGATTGGATATAACAGCGGTACAGTCGGCGGCTGCAGTACAAGCGGAATTGTTTTT